>CAZVOS010000035.1:0-10650 GCA_964628845.1 uncultured Bacteroidales bacterium
ATTGATAAAGGTGTAAAGAACTTTATTGTTTCCGAACCTGTTGAAGTAGCATCTGTTAATATCATTATTGTAAAAGATACTCTTAAGGCATTACAAAAGCTTTGTCTGTACCACCGCAAAAAATTCAATATGCCTGTTCTGGCTATAACAGGCAGTAATGGAAAAACTATCATCAAAGAATGGCTCTTTCAACTCATGGCTCAGGATAAGACCATCGTAAGAAGTCCTAAAAGTTTTAATTCCCAAATTGGTGTTCCTCTATCGGTTTGGCAAATGTCTGTTAAAGATGAAATAGGCATTTTCGAAGCTGGCATTTCCGAACCTAATGAGATGGAAGCATTAAAAAATATCCTCCTGCCCGATTTTGGAATATTTACTAATATTGGTGCCGCTCATGATGAAAACTTTATTAACAGAGACCAAAAAATAGGTGAAAAATTAAAACTCTTTACTAAAGTTAAAACACTCATTTATTGCAGCGATTATAATGATATACAACAAGTTATAATTAAATCACAAATTCTTAAAAGCATTAAATCTTTTACATGGAGCAAAAAAAATAAAGCCGATTTTGAGATAAAAAGTATCAGAAAAAATGAAAGAAATACAGAAATTACTGCCAAATATCTGGAAAGTGATATTTCCCTGAATATACCCTTTAATGATGATGCTTCAATCGAAAATGCCATTCATTGTTGCTGCTTCATGCTCTTGTTCGGTTATAGCCAAGAAGTTATCGCTGAACGTATGCCCAAGCTGACATCTGTGGCAATGCGACTCGAGCTTAAAGAAGGGATAAATAATTGTACTATTATCAACGATACCTATAATTCTGATATTAATTCACTGAAGATTGCTCTCGATTTTCTTAAACAACAACGACAACATACGAAAAGAACCATCATATTATCAGATATTTTACAAAGTGGAAAAAATGAAAATGACCTCTACGAAGAAGTATCAACACTTATTAATGAAAAAGGTATTAATAACATAATTGGTATTGGTAAAGCCATATCCAGTCAGGCCAAGTTATTTAATTGTAAAAAAATATTTTATCCTGATACAGATAGCTTTATCAAGAATTTTACATTTGGTGATCTGCAAAATGAAGCCATTTTACTTAAAGGAGCAAGGGAATTTAAATTTGAAAAAATTATCATATATCTTCAACAGAAAACCCACAAAACTACCCTGGAAATAAACCTGAATGCGATAGTTCATAACCTAAACTATTTTAAAAGTCAACTCAAACCTGGTGTAAAAGTCATGGCCATGGTTAAAGCATTTTCTTATGGTACTGGAACTTATGAAATTGCAAATATTTTACAGTATAACCAGGTAGATCATCTCGGTGTGGCATTTACCGATGAAGGTAAAGAATTACGTAAAGCAGGTATTACTTTACCTGTTATGGTCATGAATCCCGAAGAGTTGAGTTTTGACGATATGATAAAATATAAGCTGGAACCTGAAATCTTTAGCTTTAGAATTTTAGATTTGTTTTCCCAAACCCTACTAAGACATAATTTAAATGAACCCTATCCGATACATATAAAATTAGATACAGGAATGCGCCGTCTGGGTTTTGAAGAAAACGACATTCCCAACCTTATAGATAAATTAAAATTATATCAAAATATATTTGTTAAGTCGGTATTTTCTCATCTTGCTTCAAGCAATAATGCTGCTCACGACGATTTTACAAAAGAACAGATTTCTATATATGAAATAATATGTGCTCAATTAAAACATGGTTTAGATTGCAGCTTCGAAAAACATATCTTAAATACTGCAGGTATAAGTCGTTTCAAAAATCAACAATACGATATGGTGCGTTTGGGACTCGGCTTATATGGTATTTCTTCCTATAGTGAAGAACAAGAACATCTCCAAAATGTAAGTGTTTTACGAACTTCCATTTCTCAGATAAAAAATATTCTTAAAGGTGAAAGCATTGGTTACGACAGAAATTATATAGCTCAAAATAATATGAAAATAGCTACTGTTCCTATTGGTTATGCGGATGGATTGAACAGAATTCTTGGAAATGGCAAAGGAAAAATGAAAATTAATGGAGCTTTCGCACCAATTATTGGTAATATCTGTATGGATATGTGTATGCTTGATATTTCTCAAATCGATGCTCATGAGGGTGATGAAGTTATTGTATTCGATAAAGATTATTCCATAGCTCATTTTGCAAACGACATGAATACCATACCTTACGAAGTCCTTACCAGTTTTTCAAGAAGAGTCAAAAGAGTTTATTTCCACGAATAACTCAATTTATTCATGAAAAAATATTTCTTATTTGCTATCCTCTTTGCCGTTTTTATTATTTCAGTTGTGCTTCGTTCTAAGCAGATTACTCCAATAGTGAAAACCCATGAACAAACTTATATTCTGACTTTACAGACATGTGAAATATGGAACAAGCAAGGCATTGCAAAATGCCATTTTACACCCATGTGGACGTATAATAACCCCGGTGATAAAAAAATGGCGTATTATAAACGACTTGAAGATGATAATGGCAATAATTATTATGTGTCATTTCCCCCTCTTTCTTTTATGCTGGCTTATTTGATACTTAAACCTTTTGATTATGATTATGGAAAATTAATTTTACAGATATTCAATTTAATAGCTCATTTCTTCTCTGCATGTATTATATATTTAATTGTCTGTCAACTATTTAAACAAGAAATTAACAAATTTTCTTTTCCTGGCTTTACGGCTTTTCTCATTTACCTTTTTTTGCCCGTTATGTTGTTTTTACATAGCGATATCTTCTTTCCTGAAATGATAGGACAAGTATTATGGATTTTAGTTACTTATATTTTGTTCCGTCTAAAAGAAAATGCAAATAATAGGCAATATATCTTATTCTTCGTAAGCATGTTTTTATTTGTATATACCGAATGGATTGCCGTTTTTTATATTTTTTCATTAATACTCTATCTTTCTTTCACAAGAAACTTTTCTAACAGAAAGAAGCTCATCTTCTTGTCATTAATTGCTTTAGTTTCCGGTGCAATTACTATAACTCTACAGTATGCTTCCATTGCTGGCTTTGGTAATTTGTTTCATGCAATGGGCATCCGCTTCCTCGAACGTAGTGGCTTTTTCGGACAAAAATACAGCAGTATGGGAGTCCATATTTTTTCTTTTGAATCATTAAAATTGTTCTATCTCAATATTCATAAAACACTTGGTATTACAGGATATATCTTGGTTTTACTTTTTCTAATTCTTATTGTAAAAAAACGTAAATTGTTTACCCAAACCAGTGTTTTAATTGCAGTAACAATTGCATTGCCTTTGTTACTTCATTGCTTAGTGTTTTTTAATGCCAATGCCTTACATCTCATGCTTATGGCAAGGATTACATTCCCTTTAAGTCTTATAGGAGGAATATTAGTATATTATTATTTTCGTAAATACCATGAATATAAAAAGTCTGTATTCATTCCTATTGTTCTATACTTTGTTTTTCTAATTTATTCCCTTTTCTCTTATAAAAATGAATTTATTTTTAATGAAGAATATCCCCAACTCATCGAGGTTGCTCGTCTCATCAAAGAGAAGTCGAACTCTCAGCAAGCTGTGTTTATAATTGCTGATAATAAAATTCCTGAACCCGAGAAATTTTTAACCTATATGACTAAAAGAAATATTATAAGAGTTTCAGATAAATATCAATGCTTAGAATATCTAAAAAATAATAATTTAAAACATGAAGCCATTGTTTTTGATATAGGAGCTGCCCAAGATGATGAAATAATATCCTATAATGTTATTGTAAATAATTGATTACAAATTAATTAAAATAATTATACTTATTTTATTAAAAATTTGATAGATAAAATAAAAAATAGTATCTTTGCACGCTCAAAAAAGAAAAAAATAAAATTATGAAAAAAGATATCCATCCAAAAGATTACAGATTTGTTATTTTTAAGGACATGTCAAATGAGTATGCATTTCTTACCAAATCAACTGTAAAAACAAAGGATACCATTGTTTGGGAAGATGGTAAAGAGTATCCCCTTTATAAGCTTGAGATTTCCCACACATCGCATCCTTATTATACTGGAAAGATGAAACTTGTTGATACTGCTGGACGTGTTGATAAATTTATGAACCGCTACAAAAAGCATTTAAAAGACAAAGACGTTAAAAACGAATAAATTTGAATATTAACAAAATAAAAAAACCCTTTTTAAAGGGTTTTTTTGTTATTTTTAAAAAAAAAATAATACCTTTAAAGCCAGAAAATAATTACATGTTTAGCTTATGAATTATATTTTATTTGATGACCAATGCAGAAATAATTTACTGCCCTTTACTTTTATACGTCCTGTTGCTGATTTAAGAATTGGTATTCTTACAATACGCGAAAAATGGGAGCATTATCTACAAAGTAAAACCTCAACATTAACAGAACCCTATCTTAGTAAAAAATTCCCTATTGTAAAAGGAGAGATTAATATCCTTATTAATGCTTCTATACTACCTGATAGTAATTTGGTTGAAGAGGTTGTAAAACTTGAAAAAAATCAAATACTTGCTTCGGATGAAACTATCATTGCCATGGCATTATCATTCAAGGATTTAAAGAAATTGAACCTTGACAACAACAGTATGTCAGAAAGCATTTCTTACAATAATAATTTTATTAAAATAAATAATCTTTGGGATTTATTTGTTAATAATGATACTGCTTTAAGAGAGGATTTTAAAATACTAACTCAAAATAAAAAATCACGTCCATTAAGCAAAACAAACACTTTAATTGGTAATGAAATTTTTATTGAAAAGGGAGCAAAAATTGAGTGTGCCGTTTTAAATTCTTCCACAGGCCCAATTTATATTGGTAAGGATGCTGAAATAATGGAAGGGAGTATGCTCAGAGGGCCTTTTGCCCTATGCAATAATGCACAGCTCAAGATGGGTTCTAAAATTTATGGGGCTACTACTATAGGCCCTTTTTCTAAAGTAGGAGGCGAAATAAGTAATTCTCTTATCTTTGGTTATTCAAACAAATCTCACGAAGGTTTCCTTGGCAATTCAGTCATTGGTGAATGGTGCAATATTGGAGCCGATAGCAACAATTCAAACCTCAAAAATAATTATGAAGAAGTGAAATTATGGAATTACGCCACCAGAAGATTTGAGCAAACAGGTTTGCAGTTTTGTGGCCTATTTATGGGCGACCACTCTAAATGTGGTATTAATACAATGTTTAATACAGGCACTGTAGTTGGTATTAGTGCCAGTATTTTTGGAGCTGGTTTCCAACGCAATTTTATCCCCTCTTTCTCATGGGGTGGTAGTGCAGGTTTTACTACCTATGACATAAACAAAGCCATTAATGTGTCTCAAAGAGTGTATGCACGCAGAAATATTAAACTTACTGAAATTGATGAGGAAATATTAAGACATATACATAATCTGACTCTTGAATTCAGATACATTTAATTAAATTGGTAATGGTATAACTATTGACTGATTTAATACCATAATTTATTTTACAATAATACTATAATTATTCACAAGCTAATTACTTGATATAAAGCAAAATATAATTTTATTTGAGAATTATATTTTCTAAGTGAAATACGAATATTTAAAAAAAATGACATTTTGACATTAAAACTATGAAAAATAAATTTGATTTTAACTTTAATGAATTTTCTGATATGGAAGAACATGAACCCGATTTTATTCCTCTGTTTTCTAGTGAAGACTATGATAAAGAAATAAATGATAAATATCCCGAAACATTACCCATTTTACCACTAAGAAATACTGTATTATTTCCTGGAGTTGTAATCCCTATTACTGTTGCTCGCGAAAAGTCAGTTAAACTGGTAAAGGATGCCTATAACAAAAAAAGTCTTATTGGTGTTGTAGCTCAGAAAGATGCCTCAATTGAAGACCCGTTATTCAGCGATTTATATTCTATAGGAACTGTGGCATCTGTATTAAAAATACTTAAGATGCCCGACGACTCAACAACTATTATTATTCAAGGTAAAAGGGCTTTCATGATTAAAGATATGATTCAGGAAGAACCTTACTTTGTAGCCAATATTGAAATGTGTAAAAAAGCAAAGTTACCAGCAAATGATAAATCCTATTTAGCACTCATCGACTCTATTAAAGATACTTCACAGCAGATTATTCAGAAATCACCTAATATGCCACCTGATGCATCTTTTGCGATTAAAAATATTGAAAGTCCTGTTTTTCTGGTAAATTTTGTGGCTTCTAATTTAAATATCCCTGCTCAGGAGAAACAAAAAATTCTTGAAATTGAAGAAATTTATGCAAGAGCAAATACTGTTCTGTCGGAACTTCTTAAAGAAATTCAGATTATTGAACTCAAGAACCAGATTCAAAATAAAGTTAAGAATGATATTAACAAACAACAACGCGACTATATTTTAAACCAACAAATAAAAACCATTCAGGAAGAATTAGGTGCCAACCCTAATGAACAGGAAATTAATGAACTTAAAACCAAAGCCATTAAAAAGAAATGGCACAAAGAAGTTGAAGACGTTTTTAATAAAGAACTCATGAAGCTTCAACGTATGAACCCTGCTGCTGCTGAATATTCCGTACAACTTAACTACCTGGATACACTTGTCGAATTGCCATGGCAAGAATACACAAAAGATAAAATTGATATAAAAAAATCAAAAAAAATATTAGACCGCGACCATTATGGTTTAGAAAAAGTAAAAGAACGTATTCTGGAATATCTTGCTGTAATAAAACTCAAAAACAGTATGAAATCACCTATTCTTTGTCTTGTTGGGCCTCCGGGTGTAGGTAAAACATCTCTTGGCAAATCTATAGCCGAAGCTTTGGGTAGAAAATATATTCGTATGTCGCTCGGGGGATTAAGAGATGAAGCCGAAATAAGAGGCCACCGTAAAACTTATGTGGGAGCAATGCCAGGTAGAATTATTCAAAGCTTGAAAAGAATTAAATCAGCCAATCCTGTTTTCGTCTTAGACGAAATTGATAAAGTGAGTGGTAACAATTTTAATGGAGACCCATCATCCGCACTCCTAGAAGTTCTCGACCCTGAACAAAATAACGACTTTCATGATAATTTCCTCGAAATTGGCTTTGATTTATCAAAAGTACTCTTTATTGCTACTGCCAATACTCTCTCAACAATACAGCCAGCACTGCTCGACAGAATGGAAATTATTGATATCAATGGCTATATTATTGATGAAAAAATTCAGATTGCTAAAAATCATCTTATCTCGAAACAACTTCTTGAACATGGCCTCGAAAAAAACAAATTTGTGTTTCCGAATAATGTAATTCAATTACTTATCGAGAATTATACACGGGAATCTGGTGTACGTGCCCTCGAAAAAGTTATTGCTAAAGTAATACGTAATAAAGCAAAAGACCTCGTTGCAGGAGAGAATCCATCAAAAAATATAAACCCAAATGATATAGAAAATATTCTCGGAGCACCGTACTTTTCTAAAAACCTTAAAATAAATAATGAAATAACCGGCGTTGTTACTGGTTTAGCTTGGACAGCAGCAGGGGGTGATATTCTTTTTGTGGAAGTTAGTCGCAGTAAGGGCAAAGGCACTTTTGCAATTACTGGTAATATGGGCGATATTATGAAAGAATCTGCAAACCTGGCCTTCGAATTTATGAAAGCACATGCTACACAATTAAATATTGACATTGACGACTTCGAAAAATGGCATGTACATATTCATGTGCCCGAAGGTGCAACTCCTAAGGATGGTCCATCGGCTGGTGTTACAATGTTTACTGCCCTTACTTCTTTGTTTACAAATCGTAAAGTGAAACCCTTTGTGGCCATGACAGGAGAAATTACACTCAGAGGAAAAGTGCTTGCTGTTGGTGGTATTAAAGAAAAAATACTTGCAGCAAAACGTTATGGGTATAAAGAAATCATCTTGCCTGCCGATAATAAAAAGGATGTAGAGGAAATAAAGAAAGAATATTTAAAAGGGCTTCAAATGCATTATGTGGACGAAATGCTTGATATCATTGACATCATTCTATTGAAAAACTAGCTCTTTATTTTCAACTTCTGTCCAGGATAAATTTTATCCCCTTTCAGATTATTTAACGTCTGAATTTTTTCAACAGTAGTTTTATGTCTTTTAGCTATCGAATATAAGGTATCTCCCTTTCGAACTACATAATACATACTGGTATTATTATCAACTTTTTTTGTTACACTCAAACTGTCTTCTGTATTATCAAGTGTATCTTTTGTTTCATTAACAGCAGCTAATTGAGGAGCAATCCATAATGAATCTTTTATATTTTCTCCAAGTAGTCTTTTGGCTCCTATATATCTTGCTTTGTAGTAATCAGAAGAGGTATAATCATAACAAATCCCCTTTTTTCTGGATGCATGTATAAAACGAACTGTACTGTCGGTTCTTTCAACAACCAGCCCCACATGCCCCACAACCGTACTGTTTATGTTACGCCCTTTAAAAAACACCAAGTCACCACGTTTTATCTCTTCTGGTTTAAGGGGCATCCCTTTAAGGGCTTGGTCGCGTGAGCTGCGGGGTAAATTAATATTAAACCGGGCAAAAACATACGACACAAAACCTGAACAATCGAATCCAAATTCAGAATATCCCCCTGCCATGTAGCGTGTACCCAGATATTTTTCAGCATAAAAGATAATGGAATCAATTAATTGCTCATAATTTATTTTTACAAGGGTATCATTTGTCAAAGTATCAGGGCTTAACTTATTATTTGAAATTGTATTTTGAGAGAAGGATGAAAAATAAAATACTAATAGATAAAGAAATATAAAATAACTAAAATTATGGTTTATTTTAAACATGTTTTATATGCCTATTTTACGAAAGTGCCTGATTAACTTTAGAAGACATTTCTATGATAATTTCATATTCTTCTGGTGTCAAATCGTTGTAAAAATAATTAACAGGATTTACCGGCTTCCCGTTTTTAAGCACTTCGTAATGTAAGTGTGGTCCTACAGATAAACCTGTTGAACCTACATAACCTACCACTTCACCTCTTTTGACTTTCTGACCAGGCCTTACATTCATTTTGCTCAGATGGGCATATAAAGTTTGATACCCATAACCATGGTCAATAACACATACAATACCATAACCACTAAAATCGCGGCGGTTAATAGAACGCACAATACCATCACCACTGGCATAACAAGGTGTGCCCTTAGGGGCAGCAAAGTCAATACCTGTGTGCATACGCAATGTCTTATATACAGGATGTACCCTGTAGCCAAAACCCGATACCAAACGTGATGTGGCATTTGAAATTGGTACTATTGATGGTATGGATGACAACATTTCTGCTTTATTTTTGGCCATCTCAAAAACATCATCATACGATTTTGATTGTACATAAAGCTGTCGAGAAATCTTATCTAATTTACTGTTTATGGCTATAAGCAATTCAGAATTTTCGTAACCTTCCAAATCGGAATACCTGTTAGCACCTCCAATACCTGCTGTACGCTCAGATTCTGAAACGGGCTCTGCTTCTAATATCACACGGTATATATTGTCGTCCCTTTCCTGAATGTCTTTTAATACGGCTGTAATAACTTCAAGACGCTCATCTAATAACTTATATTGATTTTTATATTGTTCTATCTCACGCTTCAAAACTTTCTCCTTAGGAGAATCAATAAAATAAAAAGCAAGTATTACTGCAATGGTTGAGAAAACAAGAAAACCAGAAAAAATAAAAACCACTTTGCGAAATATCTCCTTAAACGACTTTTTCACTTCCTTATAGGTAAGCGATTTGTGGTCGAATAAATATTTCGTTTTGGGCATGTGTTTTTAAAGAATTGATTTTCAGTGTTATAAAATAATCTTTTGTGTTCCAAAAGGATACTTTATGCAAAAATAACAAAATAAACTAATTTTGCATAGTTTACTGGCTTATTTTAATATTAAAAAAAGTTAAAATTAAATCATATAAGAATATAATTTGTTATAGATGAACTCAATAGAAACAAGAAATGCTTTTGTGGAATTTTTTAAAACAAAAAAACACCTCAACCTGTCTTCTGCCCCCATTGTGGTTAAGAACGACCCTACACTGATGTTTACCAATGCAGGAATGAATCAGTTCAAGGATTATTTTCTCGGCAATCAACAACCCCAATCGAAACGTATAGCAAACTCCCAGAAATGCCTCAGAGTTTCAGGTAAGCATAACGACCTCGAAGAAGTTGGGCATGACACCTACCACCATACCATGTTTGAGATGCTTGGTAACTGGTCGTTTGGCGATTATTTCAAGAAAGAAGCTATCGAATGGGCCTGGGAATTCCTTACCGAAGTATGTAAAATTGAAAAAAACAGATTGTTTGTCAGCGTTTTTGGCGGAGATGCCTCCGAGAACCTCAATTTTGACATGGAAGCTTTTAATCTGTGGAAAAATATTGTGCCCGAGACCAGAATTATTAATGGTTCTAAAAAAGATAACTTCTGGGAAATGGGTGATACTGGCCCTTGTGGCCCTTGCTCAGAAATTCATGTTGACCTTAGAGATGATGCAGACAGAAATAAAATACATGGAAGTGAACTCGTTAATAAAGACAAT
>CAZVOS010000036.1:0-10419 GCA_964628845.1 uncultured Bacteroidales bacterium
CACCTTCTCATAAACACGAAAAACGTTTTTATCATTGTGGAAGTAATAGTTACCCCTGTTACTGACAAATTTTTCTTCAGATGTAAGTTTTTTATATTTAACTTTATCAATATCATAAAGCGTGTTTAACAAATTTACATATAAACTTTTCCATGTTTTTAAACCTTTAACAGCAGTATTTCCAAGAACAAAGCCATAAGGTCGTTTGAAAGTAAAATTTTCATCTAAGTTGTATGCTTTAGTTTTGTCTAATTCCTTGATTATACGCTCACGTTCTGTTACATTTCGGATGCTATCAATTTTAACTATATCTTCTGTTTCTGGATTGACTTCAAAATAGTTTTTTATTCGTTCCTCCAGAATATTTGAACTTTCTGTAAATTTTGATAGCTGTTCACTATAATCTGATAAAAACTCATATCCTTTTTTAATAGAATCTTTATCACGTGGATCAATACTAAGATGAATATCATCTGCAAGAGAAAGTAATTGCTCTTGTATAGTATTCATCAAGTCGAGGATTTCTTTAATTTTTGAGTGTGTCATAATTTTCTTTTTTTTGATAATTATACAATTATATTAATTTGGGGTTTATGGAAGTCAACTTTTTAATCATGGCTATAATCATTCAGCCACAAATAGAGGTCAATAAGAAATTGAATATTCATATTATAAAAACTTCACAGGTTTATTATTTGTTTTTAGGAGTTCTTCGATATGCCCTGTTTTATAAGCATATCCAATACAAACATTATCGGCAAGTTCAATCATCATTTTATTTCTGATTTCCGCTGTTTGTTCGGTTACTCGTTTTACTGTCTTCTCAAAAGGGCTGATGATTAAAAGTCTACCTTGCTCCAATGGTTTAATTAGTTCCGGTTCAATCTTTTCTTTTAGTCCCCTAGCTAATGCAATGATAATGGGCTGATTCCCTTTAAGCAAATAATGCAATACGTCTTTCTCCAACTGGCTATGAAAACCACTGATAACACAAACTCCTGCTTCTCTTTGTGCAATTGCCCAATCATAACACTTTAATACCGCACTTGCCGGAATCTTACGGCTACAAAGAAAAGCAGTTTTTTTTAGCTTTAACAATGTTTCATTTCCTAATTTTTGTTCAATATTCATTTTCAATTATATCTTTAAATTGGGCACCATGACAAAGTTTATGTCCTATCTCATTATCAACTCCTCACTTTTTTTAATTAAGCTCCCCACTTTTAGTTTTACTTTTTTTTCTAACACAAAGATTATCAGCGCTTAAATTAGGAGCTACTCCCTGCTTTTTATTTCCTTAAATTCTATAGCCTCCTAAAAAATCCTTACCACGAAATGTAATTGTCCAATCGAAAAATCTCAGCAAAACACTTACCTGAACCTTATAACTGCATAAAATAAATTTCATCTATTCTCTTTTACTGAGGAACAACATCATGCTCTTTGGCATATTGCTCAATAATTTCAACTTCACTTATATCAACATAAGTGAGGGCTTTTTCTTTTCGTATGGCAGACCAGAAATGATGTTTATCTGCTTGAGTAATTTTGTCTGGTTCACTGGACACAATAAATTTTTTACTTCTCTTAAAAATTGATGCTACTTGCTGAAAGTCGAAAAAGTCTGTTTTGATATAGTTAATACCTTTGTCCAGATCAAAAAACTGACCTATTACTGGTATCTCGTTTTTACCAAATAAATCAATTGTTACCGGAAGAAATATTTTTTTAATTGTTTGTGGTGTAAAATCTTTTTCAATAGTAAAATACGCTTTAACTTTTGGAAAAAAATTAATTTTTACAAGTTGAATGTCGCTTTTGGTGGTTCCCTGCCCGGAAGTTTCCTCATCAATAAACCGAATAAAAAGGTTTCTGAAAATATTTTCATTAACCGCAATATCAATAGAAACGGGTTTAGAAAAACTTATTACATTTTTGTTGTAACTGCTCAGATAATTAATATAGGGCTCATTTACTAATATATTTTTGCCGGTTTCTTCAAAAATATTTATTTGATCCTCATTAATATCAATTTTTTTAATAACGTTTTCTACAGACTTAAGATAATTGCGAATAAATTTTTTAGTTTCCAAATCTATAACAGACCCAATTAATGACAATCTGTTTTTTGAATAGCTGAATATACTGTTATTCCCATCTGAAAGCAATAAGCCAAGCGAAATATTTTCTCCTGATACTGGGTTAATAACTGCTGATAATATACTGTAAAATGTTTTCATAATAATGTTATTTTTTTTGTGTAGAGTAAATTTCAAACAACCTGTTAAAATTATTTAGGCATTGAGAAATCCAAGGTTCGGAAAAGAAAAAAAGGAGTCTTTGCCTGAGAAAATCTATATCAGGCTTCCAATCTAATGGCGTTTGGGACAGTATGTCATCAAGTTTTTCATGACAACGATTTACATCGAGTTTAAATTCTTTAGTAATTTTCAAACGGATTTGTTTCCGATTTTGTTGCAAAGGTCGTGAAAAAAAACGAGATAGGAAAGGAGAACTTAAAAGACTTTCATTATCACTTATTGGATAAGCCTCTTTATCAAGTGAATTACTGTTAAAACAGCATACATGATCTATAGGAACAAAAAGGTTTGATTTAATATCATATAAGAGATTAAAATTTTCGTGATGCCTGTCCTCATTGCAAAGCCATAAATCAAACAGCGCAATTTTTAAGAAAGAATTAAGTGTAGTCTCATTGATTTTCAATACTTGTGGCATTGTAATAAAAAACTTATCAACTTCTTTAAATCCACCTTGAAATTTAGAACCAAAGCAGGACTTGTCAAAATAATGAATGGGGAAGTTTATACGCTTAGTGTGTTCAGTTTTTACTTTTACAATGGCGAAGTCAGGTACAGGTACTTCCCATATTTTAAGGAATGAAGCAGCCAGATATTCATTGAATAAACTTGATGCAAAGCCAAAAGATGTGAAATATTTACATACATAATCATTCATATCATTGCAAAGTACTTTTATAGGGCGACTGCCATTAGTATCGATACAATCTTCAGGTAAAATCTCTTTTATACTATGTAAATAATTTATTTCCATACTTATTTCTTTTTTTTACTTTCCAACTCTTTTCCCATCCTGTATTTGATATTAAAAATTGTCTGAACCATGTTTTAAAAAGATTTAATGATTAGTCAGATTATACTTCGAATTGATAAGTCTTTTAAACTGTAAGCTTTTGCTGCCAAAATTAATCAATAAACCCACTTCAATATTATACGCTTCAAGATAATTGATGGCTTGTGCAAGGTGAACATCTTCAAGTTTAATAATAGCTTTCAGCTCAACCGAAATAACTTCTTCAACTAAAAAATCAACCCTGCGAGTGCCTATTTGTTGCTCTCTGTAAAAAATGGGCATTTCAAATTCACGTTTAAAATTCAAACCAAAATACGGCAATTCTATTTCCAATGCACGCTGGTAAATCACCTCCTGAAATCCATTGCCAAGCACTTTATGCACCTGCATGGCAGCACCGATTATTTTTCCGGTTATCTCTTTATATTTATATTCTTCAACCATTTATATCCGTTTAATAATTTTAAATCTTTACCATTTCCTTCAATTGTCTGAACTGTGATTGAAGCAGATTATATGATAGCACAGAAAACCCAAAAATCTGTGTCATCTGCTTTATCTGCTACAATCCGGGTTCAGACATCTTCCTCCAACTCCTTGCCCATCCTGTACTTGATATCATAATTAATTATAAAATCCAACTCATCGGCTGTAAATCCGTAATGCTTCGCTAATACTGTGTCAATTTCGTCAATAATAAGTTTGGATTTTTGAGGGAAAAATTGTTGAAATTCAACATTACCTGTCTGATATTTAGCTGGTTGCATAATTGAGTTTGACTCAAAATCTTTCATCAATTTATCACAAGAAACAATAAGCTTTTCTTTTAGAGATGCTGAAAATGTATCAATGTCAATAGGGAAATCTTTTAAATCACTTGGATTATTTGTTCTTGCATCTGAATGCATTACGTAATACCAATAATACAGAGAACTGTTTAGAATTGACACAATGATTTTTAGTGTATTTGCATCGTTGAAATATAAATAACTTTCCCTTGAAGAAACATCCTTTTTTCCATTTAAATAAAAATTCGGCTGAAAATCAGTAATTATCTTCCAATATCTACCACCACTATTTCTGTAAAATAAAACATTATATGTTTTTTGTTTTGCAATAAAAAAACCTATTGTTTTCTTAATTTGGCGAAGCGACCTAATTAAATTTAATTCTTCTTTAGTACTAATTTTTGGTACTATACCCTTAATTATTGTTTCTTTAGACTCAGTATAAGAAATATTGTCAAAAAGAAATTCTCTAAAAGAAACATTCCATTTATAATAATAGGTTGTGTATATATTATCAATCTTTGTTTTTCTTTCCTTTCGGAATAAAGAAATTACAAGATTGCGTTCTGCTCCTTCAAATAATTTGCTGGGCCTTTCAGCGTAATAACTCAAAAACAAATCAGAGCAATTTTCATATTCAACTTTCTGAAAGGCAGCCATTCTATCAGTGCAATAAGCACTCAAAGGAATAATCATTCCATTATAAGAACCAACCTTTTGAATATTAATAGCTCTCTCAATAACAAATGAATATAAGTTTCCAGATGAAATGCTATCAAAATTATTTAAAGTATATACTTTTCGTACAGCTGAATATTCAACATACGGTGGATTTCCAATCACACAATCAAAACCATATTTATCATGAATTATGTCGTAGAACTCAGCGAACCAATGAAAGGGTTGGTGGGTTTCAAGCCATTTATCATATTTTATACCTTCAGCTTGTTTATGTAAAAGCAAATTCAACTCATGATTTAATTCTTTTAACCTTTTATTAAGCTCGTCTTTGGCTTGCTTAAAATCTTTATAATTATCGCCATCTCCTAATTGAATTTCTTTATAACGTTGAAAAGTACGTGCAACAATATCACACTTTTCTTCTATTATTGGTTTTGCAATTACACCATCAAAAGTCCATTCCAAGCCTTTTTTTAATTCATTTTCAGTTGCAAAACCAACTAATGTATTACCAGAGCGAATATTAAAGTCAATATCAGGTAAGGGTTCTAATCCAAAGTTAGGTTTCTTATAATCTACATCAACAGAGGCAACTAATTTTAAAAATAAGCGAAGTTTTGCAATTTCAACGGCTTCTTTCATTATATCCACACCATAAAGGTTGCGAAGAATAATGTTTTTGTAAATGAAATATTTTAGGTTAGGATGTTCGGGGGCTTTAACATATTGCAGGGTTTCTTCAAAAAATTTGTATTTTCCTTTCGGAGATTCATATACAAAAATATCCATGCGCTGTAAACAGGCTTCATAAAGTGGTTCAAGTATATTCATAGCAGCAAACAGAAAAGCCCCTGAGCCACAGGTAGGGTCAATAATGGTTATGCTATTAAGTGATTTATAGAATGTTTTTAAAAATTCAGGATCAGAAGTGTTATCAATCGTATCTTGTACAAACTGGCGGATATTCAGATTATAGGTAATAAAATCGTTAATAGACGACACTTCTCCCTTATCAATTTTTTGTTTTACTTCATTGTATCTGTTTCTGCGGTCAACCACCTCTCGCCATATTTCGGTGGGCAATGCAAATTCGGTTGGAGCAGCCTTGTTCCATTCTGTTCTTTGTGCCACATTTTTAATTCCAACAGCTATTTCAATAGGTAATGGTTCATTAATTCCCTTCTTTACGGCATCGTAAATATATTCATCACCACTGTATTTAACAGACTGCCATAATTCTCCATCTGTATTAAAAGCTTTGGGATAATTGCGTTTTGTTTCATCAAAAAGATAAGGAATAATACAGTTTTTACTGATGTACTCTGTAATATCTTCTTTGGTGTAATAGGCACCCATCTGGGCACGGTCGTTTATGTATTTTTCAAAGATATAACCTATTACATCAGGATTAATGTCCTTACCAGTAGCAGTTATGCGTGTGTCGAGATGCCATTCGTATTGATCGAAAAAGTCAAAAATTCGTTCAAAAGCACTGTCATCAATATCAATGTTTTTGTACATTTTCTCCAATTCATGTTCATCAAACAAGCCACCATTAAGATAGGGGATTTTACCAATTTCAAATTTAACTTCTTCCTTTTGTTTTACTTCATTTAAACCTTGATGAAATAAAACCAAAAGAAAGTCCCTATAAAAAGAGGAAAATTTGTTTCGTTGTTATTGGCTACAATACCACCAAAGGGAGGATTTGCAAGGATTGCATTTACCCTGTGTTTTTCAGTAAAGTTGCTTAATGGTTGGTCTAAAGCATCACCAAATTTGATGTTGGGGATTTCAATATCGTGCAGTATCAGATTGGTTGTAGCCAATAAATAAGGCAATGGTTTGTATTCCCAGCCTGCAATATTTTCTTCAATGCTTTTTCTGTCCTCTACATTTTTGGCTTGTTTCTTTAAATGTTCAATGGCACAAGTTAAATAACCTCCTGTTCCGCAAGCTGGGTCTAATATCTTTTCTCCCAAAACAGGATTAATCATTTCGGTTATAAATTGTGTAATGGCTCTTGGTGTATAAAACTCACCACTTTTTCCTGCACTTTGCAATTCTTTTAAAATGGTTTCGTACAATTCGCCAAAAGCATGGCGGTCTTTGGCAATATTGAAATCAATTTCATTCAGCTTATTCAATACTTTACGAATATTGATACCACTTTTCATGTAGTTGTTGTTGCCTTCAAACACCTCACGCACAATCACTGCCCGTTGATTGGCAGTACTTAAATCCAGATTACGCAATGCAGGGAATAACTGACGGTCAACAAACTCTAAAAGCTCATCGCCTGTCATGCCTTCATCGTCTCCAGCCCAATTGCCTTTCTCTTTAATCCAATGGAATTTATCCGGAATAGGAGATTTGTAATTATCGTCTAATAATTCTAATTCTTTATCCTTGTCGGAAAATATTTTCAAGAAAAGCATCCATCCTAACTGTTCAATGCGTTGGGCATCGCCATTCAGTCCGGTGTCCTGCCACATGATGTTTTGAATACTTTTTATTATGCCTGATGTGTTGCTCATTTAATTATATATTTTTCTATTTATTAATTTCATTTTCTATTACACTCATATTATGCATAAACAATTAATATACAGATTATTACAGTTTTCTATTTTTGTTTTCTATTTCGTTTCTATTTTTTTTTTGCCAAAGATAAAAATCCCAGAGGGATTAAATGTTAATAGAAAATAAATAAAGGTAAACGTGCGACCCCATCGGGGTCGTATGTTCGACCCGTTCTGTTTTTTCTATAAACATTAGAATCCTTCGGATTCATTTATTCTATCCATTCAAACAAATATTCATCTTTAAATTCAATATCAAATTTCTTTAAAAAAGCCATGTATTCGGTTTTGAATGAGCATTTTTTGTGATGTTCTTTTTGTGACATTATATAGCCAATAACCTTATCTAAGCTCGAATGACTATAAGAAAACGCTCCATATCCTTCCTGCCATTCAAAATTAAACCTTGTGAACTTCTTCTCTTTAATAAATGAATTAGTGGACTTCTTTATTTCTCTTACCAAATCAGACAAACAACATGAGGGTTTCATTCCAATTAAAAAATGAATATGATCGGGCATCCCATTTATTGCCAGCATTTTTTGCCCTTTATTTTGAACAATGCCTGTTGTATATTTGAATAAATCCTCTTCCCAATTCTTTTGAATAGAGCTATTTCTACCTTTAACAGCAAACACTATTTGAATATAAATTTGTGAAAATGTTCCTGCCATTATCCAATATTATTATATAATTCATTTTCTAATTCTTTAACGGCTTGCAAATATTTTTCTTTACTTCCAAACTCTTTAATTATTTCAGTGGGAGAGCCAAAGTCTGTAAGGGGTTGCACTCTTAGAACTTCCATACTTTCTATGTTTTCAATGCCTTCGTCTGCATATTTTTCGAGCAATGCCTCTAAAACTTTTCTTGATTGTTCACCATACTTGGCAAAGTAATTCCGCTTTTTTACATTATTTGCCCGCTCTTTTCTTGTTAGGGGCGGTTGATCATAAGCAATATGACAAATTAAATCAAACAAGTCAACCTTTTTTTCTACAGCTTCCATTAAAGCTTCAACTAAAACGCCTTGTTCTTGCAATTCTTTGATGATGGCTTCTTTTCGGTCGGTATTGTTCCATCTGTTTAAGAAATCATCAAGCGAAACGAAGTGACCTTTTATAATTTCTTTGGTGTGGTCTTTCAAACTTGATGTGATTGGCTTTCCGTGTTGGTCAAAGTATAATTCACGACTAACTAAAACAGAGACATCTACTCCGTTTACATATATTTTTTGTCGTGGTTCTCTAATTTCTGTTTCAGTATCAGATGATTTGGGGTATCTTATTTTTGGTTTGATAATTTCAATTTCATCTCCGCTTTCTTCATCAATTATTGTTGTTGTATCGGCTTCTTCCTCATCAACAATGCCGGTTAAATCTGTTTCCTCAGTAACAGGTTTTATTCTTATGGGTTCTCCATCAAAGTCAGGGTCTGCAAATAAGTCGGTAGCATTCCTAAAATCTAGTATGGTAAAGAACAGTTTTCCGTATTCTTCATTAATTCTTGTGCCTCGTCCAATAATTTGTTTGAACTTGGTCATTGAATTTATATTTGCATCCAGCACAATTACTTTGCATGTTTGAGCATCAACGCCGGTTGTCATTAATTCGGAAGTGGTTGCTATAACAGGAAACTTTTCCTCAGGACTAATAAAATTGTCTAATTCACGCTTTCCTTCGTCATTGTCGCCGGTAATTTGCATGATGTATTTATGATTGTTGGCTGCCAAATCTGCATTGTGCCTTTGTAAAGCAGAGCGCATACGCTCAGCATGGTCAATGTCGGCACAGAAAACAATGGTTTTTGCATAGCGGTCGAAACCTTTCAAAAATTCAGTGAGTTTTTTTGCAACGGTGTCGGAGCGTTCATCAATTACCAAAGTCCGTTCAAAATCTCTACGGTTGTATATTCTATCTTCAACAGGTTTTCCGTCTTTATCTAATTTGCCATCTTCAGGTCGCCAACCTTCCAAGTCAATGTTTAACCCAACTCTAATCACACGATAAGGAGCAAGAAAACCATCGTCAATACCTTGTTTTAAAGAGTAGGTGTATATTGGTTCGTTAAAATATTCAATGTTGCTTATTGTATCTGTTTCTCTTGGTGTGGCTGTTAAACCAATTTGAGTTGCTTTTTTGAAATATTGTAAAATTTCTCTCCATGCACTATCTTCTCTTGCACTTCCACGATGGCATTCATCTACGACGATTAAATCGAAAAACTCAGGAGTGAACTGTTTATAAACATTTGCATTTTCATCAGCACCCGATAAACCTTAATATAGGGCCAAGTAAATTTCGTAACTTTTGTCAATTTGTCTGTGTTTTACCACAGTCATTTTGTCCTTGAAATATTTGAAGTCTCCTCTTCGTGTCTGGTCAATTAATACATTACGGTCTGCCAAAAACAAAATGCGTTTTTTAGTGCCACTTTTCCAAAGGCGGTGTATTATTTGAAAGGCTGTATATGTTTTTCCTGTACCAGTTGCCATTACTAATAGAATTCTGTTTTGTCCGTTAGCAATGGCTTCAACAGTTCTGTTAATTGCAATTTGTTGATAGTATCTGGGACGTCTGCCTGTACCGTCGAAGTAATAGGCTTGTGAAGCTATTTTTTCTGCTTCGTGTGATGCAATACCTTTGTATATTTTGTATTTTTCCCACAGTTGTTCGGGAGTTGGGAAGTTGTCTATATCAATTTCTTTTTCAATGTTTTCGTCTGTGGCTGTGCGGTCGTGAAATAGGAAACCGTCTCCATTGCTGCTAAAGACACAAGGGATGTCAAGTATTTTTGCATAATCAAGCGCTTGTTGAATGCCAGCTCTTACGGAATGATTATTATCCTTTGCCTCAACAATAGCAATGGGAATATTCGGTTTGTAATATAAAATGTAATCAGCTCTTTTTTGCTTACCTCTTGCAGTGAGCTTGCCACGAACATAAATTTTACCATCCGTAAAAGAAACTTCTTCCAATAGTTGTGTTTGTTTATCCCATCCTGCTTTTTCAATAGCAGGAGTAATAAACTTGGTACAAATATCTCTTTCTGAGAGGTTCTTTTTATCCATTTAAATTATGCTTTATATTCCTTACGTTATCCTTTGTTTTTGAAACTTATGATTTCAAAGTGCCAAATATATTAATTAAATGAATACCAAAAAGATGAAAAAGAGAAATTTTAAGATTAATACCGACTTGTAAAACAAATTAGTCCAAACTTCGCTTGCTTCGACTACAGCAATTCGGCAGGTG
>CAZVOS010000037.1:0-10408 GCA_964628845.1 uncultured Bacteroidales bacterium
GTAGCTTCCTTTTTTCAAAGCTTTGCCTTGTTCTAGCAGAAGTGTACCCATGGCTGTCATATAGACAATATCAAACTTTTCATTAAGCAACAATACATCAGCGTCTTTTCCAATGGCAATTCTGCCTTTTTGTTTTAGTTTAAGGATGTCGGCCACATTTGAGGTAGCTACTTTAAGTGCTTTCTCGAGTGGTAATTTTTCTTCGAAAACGACATCAGTTAGCTCGGTAAGTATGGATTTTGGAAGTCCCATCTCCAACTTGATTAAGTTCCCTTTTTCATCAAAGCCAGGCAAAGAGCCACAAGCATCGGAAGTAAAGGTAATGTTTTCGAGAGCAACTCCAGCATTTAATAATTCTATAACAGATTTGGAGGGTTTTACTTCATATTCGGGAAAATAAGGATAAGAGCTTGTAGTGATATCTATATAACCACCTCTTTTTCCATATTCTTTGGCAAATTCAAGTGTATAATCATTGCGGTTGCAATGTGTAGGCAGGAATTGAGTAAGCTTCAGCATTTTTTTGCTGCGTTCTATCACATCGTACATAGGTTGGAATGGGTCTGCTTCCTGATCTCCAAGGTGTATGTTAACAATGCCGGCTTTTCCTCCCAGCATCCCTCCTACCCTTGCATGTTCAGTTAATCGGATTAGTTCATCTGTTGTAGGCCATGATGAACGGTGGTCGGAAATAGCTATTTCGCCTACGCCAATTATCTCTTCAATTGTGGCTATATCCTTGCCTACTTCGCCGGTTATTGTAGGTGTGGGTACCTGATAGGCACCGGTATAAATCCAACACGAAACGCCATCAGCCCTCAGTCCTTTTGCTTTCATCAGGACTGATTCGACTGAGCGTGTCATCCCATCAGTACCAAGACATCCAATTACGGTAGTAACACCTGCTTCGATAAGCATGCTTAGCTGAAGTTCAGGTGTACGTGTGGCAGGGCCACCTTCGCCACCAGCACCAGCAATATGTACATGGGCATCAATAAGACCGGGTGTGAGTTTTAATCCAGTGGCATCAATAATTTTACAATTAATATTTGACGGCATATCAATGCTGTCTTCAATGGCTACGATTTTGGTTCCAGCCAGCAGAACATCTTTTTTTCCAATATATTCAGGGGTATAAACCTCTGCATTTTTAAATAATATCATATGTTTTCTCCTTTATTTTTTATGTTAATAATTTTAATTCTAATGCTTACAAAATTACAAAATTAAATACAAATCTATTAAAACAATAATACCTAAGATTAATGGCATTTCATTTATTCTAATACAACAGAAAAACTTTTGTTAAACTACTCGGCCAAACAAGGTATAAGCATCACTATCCTGAATTTTTACATTGTAAAAATGTCCTGGATTAAGTTTTTTGTTCGATTTAACATGCACTTCATTATCCACTTCGGGTGAGTCGTAAGCTGTACGCCCTATATAAACACCATCTTCAAAAGAATCAATAAGTACTTTAAACACTTTTCCTGTTTTTTGGGTATTTATTTCTTCAGAAATTTCTTTCTGCAACTCCATCAGGATGTCAAAACGTTTTTGTTTAAGTTTCTCAGAAACTTTATCTCCTAAAGCAAAGGCAGGTGTATTTTCTTCGTGAGAATATTTAAACACACCTACCCTATCAAATTTCATATTCTTAACAAAAGTGCACAGTTCGTGAAAATCTTTGTCTGTTTCGGTGGGATAGCCCACAATAAAAGAAGTGCGGATGGCAACTTCTGGTAGTGTTTTGCGTATATGTTCAATAAGTTTAATGGTTTTTTCATTATCAATACCTCTGTTCATCGATTTTAAAATGTGAGAACTGATATGTTGTAAAGGGATATCAATATAAGGGCATATTTTTGGTTCAGCAGCCATCAGTTTCAAGACATCTTTTGGGAATGATGCAGGATAGGTATAATGAAGCCGTATCCATTCTACACCTTTAATTTTTGTAAGATTTTTAAGCAGTTCAGCAATCTGTCTTTTCTTGTAAATATCCAAACCGTAATATGTTGTATCCTGTGCAATGACAATCAATTCTTTAACACCATTATCTGCAAGCCATTGGGCTTCTTCTATTATATTTTCTAAGGGAAAAGAAATATGTTTGCCTCTTATTTTCGGGATGGCACAAAAAGAGCAAGTACGGTTGCAACCTTCGGCAATTTTTAAGTATGCAAAATGGGGCAAAGTTGTTATAGTTCTTGTAAAATGGGGCATTATAGTATCTTGCTTAAAGAAGCTTTTGATGGCATCAAAATCGTTCACACCAAAGATGGCATCTATTTCGGGTATTTCATTTCTAAGTTCATTTCTATATCTCTGACTCAGGCAACCCATTACAATGATTTTATGCACTTTGCCTTGTTTTTTTAAAGCTGCATTATAAAGAATGGTGTCAACAGATTCTTCTTTAGCATCGTTTATAAAGCCACAGGTGTTGATGATAACAATTTCAGCGGCTTCTGTTGATTCGAACACCACATCAAAGCCCGACATAATAAGTGAGCCCATTAGTTTTTCAGAATCGACAAGATTTTTGGCACAGCCCAATGAGATAAAATTAATTTTTCCTTTATACAAAGCTGTGTTTATTTATGTAAGCTTTTCATCGTTAAAGAGACTTTCTACAAAAGTAAACCTGTCGAAAATCTGCAAATCTTCCATTTTTTCTCCCACTCCAATATATTTAACGGGAATCTTAAATTGGTCTGATATGCCAATAACAACGCCCCCCTTTGCAGTACCATCGAGTTTTGTAAGGGCTAAAGCATTCACATCAATAAATGAGACAAACTGTTTGGCTTGTTCAATAGCATTTTGACCCGTTGAAGCATCAAGGACGAGTAATATTTCATGAGGGGCATTTTTAATCACTTTCTGCATCACTTTTTTAATTTTAGAAAGCTCCTGCATCAAATTGGTTTTATTATGCAAACGACCAGCAGTATCAATAATAACGACATCAGCATCTTTCGACTTTGCCGAGGACAATGTATCGAAAGCAACTGAAGCGGGGTCGGCGCCCATGCCTTGAGTAACTATAGGGACATCCACGCGTTCTGCCCATATTTTAAGCTGGTCAACAGCAGCAGCTCTGAAAGTATCGGCAGCACCTATAAAAACGCTTTTGCCAGCAGCTTTGAATTGGTACGCCAATTTGGCAATGGTGGTCGTTTTGCCGACACCGTTAACACCAACAACCATTATAACATAAGGTTTATCGGTTTGATAATATTCAAATTTTTCAGTCCCCTCACTTTTATTTTCCTTAAGCAGTTCAACAATTTCTTCTTTTAGGATATTATTCAGTTGCTCGGTACCAAGATATTTATCGCGGGCTATTCTATTTTCAATTCTTTCAATTATTTTAAGTGTGGTACTCACACCCACATCAGAAGCAATAAGAATCTCTTCCAGATTATCAAGCACTTCATCATCCACCTTGCTTTTACCGACAATGGCTTTAGCCAGCTTAGAAAAGAAATTTGTTTTTGTTTTCTCAAGCCCTTTATCTAATTGTTCTTTTTTATTTTTCGAAAAGAAATCGAATAAGCCCATAATGTTATATTTTAAAAAAAATAGGCCGAAAATCTACATCCCCAGCCTACCCTATAAAAATTAATCTTATTTTATTTTTTTGCCAGAAAATCTTTCACTTCATCAGCAGGAATAATGTTTTCTTTAAAAGTATAAGCTCCTGATTTTTTTGATTTTTCACATTTTATAACTTTAACGAGTGCTTTACCGCCTTCGGTTTTTAATGTTGCAACAACTTTTTTTGCCATGACTTCTTTTATTTAATTTCTTTGTGAATAGTAATTTTTTTAAGAACAGGGTTATATTTTTTTAGTTCTAATCTTTCAGGGGTATTTTTTCTGTTCTTTGTTGATATATATCTAGACATACCTGGCATGCCGCTGGCTTTATGTTCGGTACATTCTAAGATTATCTGACCTCTTGCTTCTTTGTGCTTTTTTGCCATTTTTCCTTATTTTTAATTTGACCGCAAAGATACTAATTTTTAATCAAATGCAAAAAAATATTACAAGTTTTTTTACAATTTTGCGATATTGTTTTTTAAGGCATACTTAACCATCTCAACAGTGCTTTTGAAGCCCATTTTCTGCATGATATGGTTCTTATGTGATTCAACGGTTCTTACGCTTATAAATAATTTATCTGCAATTTCTGCATTCGACAATCCTTCCACAAAGAGTTTTAGTATTTCAGTTTCTCTGATAGATAGTGAATTATCTTTAGAGTTGATATCATCTTCGGCTTTAATTTTCTTAACATAACTTTTAAGAATAATATCAGAAATGGGTTTGCTGAAATATTCCTCGCCCAGATAAATAGCATTAATTGCATCGAGGAGTTCATTTTTAGTGGTATTCTTAGCAAGGTAACCTTTAGCGCCGGCTTTAAGAGCATTAATAATAAAGTCTTCATTAATATACATGGATAAGACTAGAACTTTTATATCAGGGAAGTCCTGTGTGATAATTTCTGTTATTTCAATACCAGATTTCTCGGGCATTGAGATATCCATAATAATAATATCTGGTTTTTTTAACTTAATAGTTTCAATAAGGTTTAAAAATCCAGAGGTTTCACCAATAATTTCAAGGTTTTCTGCCCCCGACAGAAGAGAAATTAAACCATCTCT
This sequence comes from uncultured Bacteroidales bacterium, assembly GCA_964628845.1. GTDB lineage: Bacteria > Bacteroidota > Bacteroidia > Bacteroidales > PXBB01 > JAKIYU01. The sequence continues at coordinate 4,679 of CAZVOS010000037.1, forward strand.
AACAATGTGATGGTCGTCTACGATAAGAAGTTTTATTTTATTACTCATACTATATGATAGGGTATTAATATACTTATTTCAGTACCTTGTTCTGATGCTGTTTTAATTTCAAATTTAGCATTGATAAGTGTTGCTCTTTCTTTCATATTGAGCAAGCCATTACCTGTATAAATGTTATTTTCTTCAAAATTAAAACCTTTTCCGTTATCTTTTATAATTAATTTAATATTTCCTGTAGTTTCAAGTAGATACACTTTTACTAAAGAAGCACAAGAATGCTTCACGCAATTATTTAAAGCTTCCTGTGTGATACGATAAATATAAATTTTTATTTTCTTTTCATATTTGTCGCTGGTCAGGTTTGTATAAAAACGGACCTCAAAATGTCCTGTTTCTTCGGTTCTCTTACATAAATTGCTTAAAGCTGTTTGAATTCCAAACTCATAAAGTACGGCTGGCATCAGGTTATTTGAAATACGGCGTACTTCTTCAATAATATTATTAAACATTTCTCTGGTGCTTAACAATATTTCTCTTACCTTTTCAATATTTGCATCTGAAGCACCCTCGAGTTTTAACTTAATGGCTATTAAAAATTGGCCTAAACTGTCGTGAAGTTCTCTTGACAATCTTTGTCTTTCCATTTCCTGTCCGTCAATCAAAGAAGACAATCTTTGCTTTCTTTCTTCGAGCAATGCCTTTTCTGCTTTTTTCCTTTTTGAGATATCTCTTATAACTAAGGTATTTATAAAACTGCCATCAAATTCAATGGCATTCTCTTGTACCTCTACATCAAGCAGTGTCTGGTCTTTTTTTATCAATTTAGATTCATAAACATTAGTTTTTAGTGGTGATTTGAAATATGATGCATCTGTTTTTAATATTAAAAAACTATCTATATTCAATCGTTTAATTTCTTCTTCTGAATAACCCGTTAATTTTACTGTTGTCTGATTAATAAGAAAAGGTATGTTATTATAATGAAGGATTATGGCATCTTTTGTGGCATCGTAAAAATGTTGTAAACGTTGTTCTCTTTCTTTTACTTCTTGTTTCTGTTTGCGTAAGTGCTCTGCCATTTTATTAAAAGATATGGTCAGAGAGCCAATTTCATCTTTCGATTTACTTTCGACATGGATATCGAAACTTCCTTCACTTACTTCGTTGATAGCATGTTTTAGTTTTATAATTGGGTGGGTTATTTTTCCTGATAATAGGTATGAAACTGGCAAAATTAAAAGACATATAATTAAGGTAATTAGAATAATTTTATTGCGTGCAGCTATAATATTCGACATGACTTCATTAAAATCAATTTCAGCCAAAATTATCCAGTTTAAACCCTTTACATTTATCTTCCCATAAGAGCTTAGAACTTTTATTCCTCTGTAATCTGATATAATCTCAGTATTTTCAATGTTATTAAAGGCATTCTGAGTGGCTATTGTTTTCACTTTTACATTTAAAAATGAATCATCTTTAAATCTTGAACTGCTTCTCATATAATAATCCTGCCCCACAAGATAGGATTCACCACTTTCGCCTAGACCTGTTTTATTATCTTGAACAAGCATTATATTATTTATTATGTCGACAGTAAAATCAATAATGGCTGTACCAAATAAGACACTATCATCCCATAGAGGAACACCAATAAATATTTTGTGTGGATTGGGCTCAATTAGATGAATTTGAAAATCAAAAATAAGGGCTTCTTTTTCAAGAAGTATGTTTTTGTTAATGGTATCAATAATAGAGAATTCCGGCTTGTTAGTTTCTAAATAATGACTCACAACATCTATATTTTCTTTTCGAAAAACAAGTGTTTTGGGATTTTTTAATTTTGTAATGTAGAAATTGCTGAAATAATTAGATTTATTAATAAAGTATCTAATATCATTAGTCCTTTTATCATTTAAAGAATGAAAATCTGATTGAACAATTTTCTTTGTTTGAGATAGATTAGCAATTTGTTGAAGTTCATTTAATCTGTCATTAAAGAAATTTTCAAGTTGCCATTTTTTTAAAGTACGTACAGATGTTAACTGGTTGTAGGTGCGTTCTAATAGTGCATTTTTGGTGTAATGATACGAAAAATAACTGCTTATAAGTACGGCACCTAATCCAAGAGCACCAAACATTAAAAAAAGTTTGTTTGTTAAACTCAGATTCATTCTAAAGCTGGACATTAATCTATTAAAAAAGGTAGTAAATAATTATTCACAAATTTATGCGAATAATTTTATTTTAGAAAGGGATTGTATTTTTTTTCTTCACCAATAGTTGTTGAAGGGCCATGACCAGGATAAACAATGGTATTCTCATCCAGTGTAAGAAGTTTTGTATTTATACTTCTTATAAGTAATTTGTAATCACCTGTTGGGAAATCGGTTCTACCTATACCTGAATCAAAGAGTACATCGCCAACAATAACAAATTTGTCTTTTTCTGAGTAGAAGCACACACTGCCATCAGCATGACCTGGTGTATAAAGTATTTTCAGTTCAGAATTTCCAAATTTTATAATATCATTATCATTTAAATACACATCAGATTTAACCACTTCTTCAATATTAAAACCATATTGGAGACCGTGAGATATGGCATGTTTTAAAAATACCTCTCCAGCAATATGAATACCTAAGGGTATTTTTAGATTTTTGTTTACAAGATAATTACCTGCAATATGGTCAATATGACAATGGGTATTGTAAAAAGCTACGGGTTTAAGGTGATTCTGAGCAATAAAATTTTCGAGAATTTTATATTCATCTTGTGTATGACAGGCAGGGTCTATAATAATACACTCTTTTGTTTCATCATAAAGGATGTAACAATTCACCTGAAAGGGATTAAAAACAAGTATTTTAATAAAAATCATAAGCATGCTTAAAAGAAATTCATATTATTTTTACTTGTAATTTTTTCGCAATAATGGCATCTTAATTTTATCTCATTATCTGGCACAAGATTAAATTTTGTCACTACTTTTTCAATATTTGTTATACAATTGGGATTAAAACATTTGACAATACCTTCTATATAATTAGGTATCTGAATAGCAGTTTTTTCAATAATCTGGAAATCTTTAATAATAATAAGTGTAGCCGAAGGGGCAACCAGAGCTATTTTATTAATTTCTTCTTTTTTAAAGAATTTATTATGGACCTTAATAATGCCTTTGTTCCCGAACTTTTTACTTTCGAGATTAACACCAATAAGAAGCTGATTGGGATAATTTTCGAGGTTTAAAATTTTAATAACCTGGAAAACACTTTTGGAAGGGATATGGTCTATAACCGTTCCATTTTCTAATGCAGAAACTTTTAATTCTTTAACCATCATTTTATACCTAATATTGAAGTTATTAATGCTTGACGGACATATACCCCGTTGAGGGCTTGCTGGAAGTAGTGTGCCTTAGGTGTATCATCCACATCGGTATTTATTTCATTTACCCTTGGCATAGGATGCAGCACTTTCATATTTGCTTTAGTACCTGCTAGCATTTCTTTGTTAAGGTTGTATAAATTTTTAACCTTTTCGTATTCTAGTGGGTCTGAGAATCGCTCACGTTGGATGCGTGTCATATAAAGTATATCGACATGTTGCAATATATCCTTCATATCAGTATATTGATGATAGGTCAATTGTTTATCTTTAATATGAATTTTTACAGCACTCGGGAGTTTTAATTCAGCAGGAGAGACAAGATGAAAAGTACAATTAAAATTACATAAAGCAATAACTAAAGAGTGAACGGTGCGTCCATATTTTAAATCGCCTACAAAAGCAATATTTAAATTATCTAAGGTGTGTTGTGTTTGCAAGATAGTATATAGGTCTAAAAGTGTTTGTGTGGGATGTTGGTTTGCACCATCGCCTGCATTAATCACGGGCACTTTAGAGACTTCACTGGCAAAACGGGCACTCCCTTCAACAGGATTACGCATGACGATGAGGTCGGAATAATTGCTTACGGTTATTATAGTATCTTTAAGCGACTCCCCTTTTTTAACACTTGATGAGGATGAATCGGAAAAACCAATAACCTTGCCTCCAAGACGGCAAACAGCACTTTCGAAACTTAAGCGTGTACGTGTAGAGGGCTCAAAAAACAATGTGGCAACAACAATATCATTGAGCAATGGCTGGATTGGATTTTTTTCGAATTCGGAGGCGATTTCCAAGATACGTAGTTGTTCTTCTTTCGAATAATCATTAATTGATATTAAACTTTTACCTTTCATTCAAATATTTTTAAAAATTATAAAAAAAAAGCGACTTAAAAAAAGTCGCTTTTAAAAACTATTTACAACAAGAGCAAGACTTGTTTAGATTAAGTGTTTTAACGAAATCGCATAATAAGGTTTCAAAATCAGGTTTTCCAATTTCCTGTAGTTCATAATCAACCTTTGTATAAGGTTTATTGATTTTTACAATTCTTGTCAGGTCGATAGGAGTAGCAATAACCACGGCATCGCAATCGGTATTATTAATTGATTCTTCGAGGTCGGCAATTTGTTGTTCACCATAACCCATAGCAGGTAATAAAGTTCCAATATTAGGATAAATACGGAATGTTTCAGCCAATCTACCAACTACATAAGGTCTGGGGTCAACCAATATGCCACCATATTTTGTAGCAGCAACAGTACCAGCACCAATCTTCATGTGTCCATGAGTTAGAGTAGGCCCATCTTCAACAACAAGGACTCTTTTGCCTTTAATAAGTTCAGGATTTGAAACTGTAAGTGGTGAAGCAGCATCCACAACAATAGCATTGGGATTAACCTTATTAATACTGTTTCTTACAATTTGTATATTTTCGGGAGAAGCACTATCCATTTTATTGATTACGACAATATCGGCCATTCTGAGTGTGGCTTCACCAGGATAGTATGTCAGTTCATTGCCAGGTCTGTGAGGGTCAACCACAGTAACTACGAGGTCAGGTTTATAAAAAGAGAAATCATTGTTGCCACCATCCCATAAGATGATGTCAGCTTCTTTTTCGGCTTCTCTTAATATTGCTTCATAATCGACACCTGCATAAATTACATTACCTCTTGTAACATGTGGCTCGTATTCTTCCATTTCTTCGATAGTACATTTATGTTTTTTAAGGTCATCAATTGTAGCAAAACGCTGTACTTTTTGAGCTACCAAATCGCCATAAGGCATGGGATGACGTACAGCAACAACTTTTAAACCCATATCCATAAGCACTTCAATAATTCTTCTTGATGTTTGACTCTTTCCACAACCCGTTCTTACAGCACCAACAGATATGATTGGTTTAGTACTTTTAATTTGTGTATATTTTGGTCCTAGAAGTTCAAAGTTTGCACCATTGGCATTAACTATAGCACTCAGCTCCATTACCTGCTGATAAGAAACATCGCTATATGAAAAGACACAAGTGTCTGCATCCAATTCTTTTATTAAACGGGGTAATTCATCCTGAGCATAAATAGGTATTCCTTGAGGATATAATTCTCCGGCCAGTTCAGCAGGATATTTTCTGCCATCAATGTCGGGTATTTGAGCCGCAGTAAATGCCACCACATTAAACATGTCGTTCTTACGGTAATAGGTATTAAAATTGTGGAAATCTCTTCCAGCAGCACCTATAATAATTACGTTAATCTTTTTCATCACTTTTTTTTTTTTAATATAATTAATTTTAAATAAATTTTTTACAAAAAAAAAAAAAATTTAAAATTAAAA
>CAZVOS010000038.1:0-10311 GCA_964628845.1 uncultured Bacteroidales bacterium
CGTAGCAAGCTCGGGCATTTACCTTGCCAATGGTACTCTAAACAATATTTTTCATAATACGGTATATCTCAACTACATATCAACACATACAAGTAACCGCAGTGCTGCCATTTATACGACATCCACACCAACTAGCAATGATTTGCGTAACAATATTTTTGTAAATACGGTTGATGTTACCACAGGCAGCAGGGCAGCAGCATTTTACAGCGCAACAACTTCACTTAGCAACCTATCTGCAAATACAAACAATAATTTGTTTTATGCAGGTACGCCTTCTAGCAAAAACCCTATCTATTACAACGGTACATCCTATCAAACGCTTGCAGCATATCAAACCTTGGTATCGCCGAGGGAAAACCTTTCTGTTACAGAGATGCCTCCCTTTATGAGCATTACAGCACCCTTTGATTTACACCTCGATGAATCTGTTGCAAATCAGGCAGAAAGTGGTGGTATGAACTTTACAACTCCTGTTGATGTTCAGGATGATAATGATGGAGATATCCGATTTGGCAAAACTGGCTATGCCGGAAGCGGCTTAGCACCTGATATGGGCGCCGATGAATTTAATGGTATTATGAATGATTTGACTGCTCCTATCATTGTTTATCAAACACTTCCCTACACAAGCAGTACAGCAAATAGAGATTTAACAAACGTTGTGATTACTGATGTTTCTGGTATTGATGTTTCGGCAGGAAGTAAACCCAGAGTGTATTATAAAAAATCAACCCAGTCCAACGACATTACTGGATGGCAGTATGTTGAAGCTAATAATGCTACTTCTCCCTTTGAGTTTACCATAGATTATACACTGATTGGCGGAGCCGTTGCAGGAGACGAAATTCAGTACTTTGTTGTGGCTCAGGATTTAGCAACAACTCCCAATTTGACTATAAATGCAGGCGTTTTTGCCAACACGCAAACAAGTGTGAACCTGCAATCGAATGCGTTTCCACTGGGAGGTACTTACAACTCCTTTAATATCTATCCCAACCTGAGCGGCCTGATAACTGTAGGGGCTTCAGGAGCAGACTATACATCACTCACTAATACCGGGGGTTTGTTCGAAGCCATTAACAACAGCATTCTTGAAGACAATGTTACCGTAAAAATTACGAGTAATTTAACAGAGAATGGCACACATGCTTTATTAGAAACAAAAGAAGAAGGCGTTGGCAGTTATACCATTACCATCGAGCCCGAAAACGATGTTGAGAAACTCATATCAGGTTCCGCTGCCAATGGTGGAATGATTCGCCTCGATGGCTCCGACAGGGTAACCATAAGAGGTTTTTACAGCGGCTTAAGCCAAACCTATGGCAAATACTTGCGTTTTAGAAACACACATACAACTAATCCTGCTTTAACACTGATAAATGGTGCTGCAAACAATACCATTACAGATATTATTATCGAAAGTGCTAACACTTCTTCTCCCGGAGCCCTTCATTTTGGCACAGGCAGTAACTCCAATAATACGGTCAGTTATTGTGAAATCAGTAATAATTCGGCAGGCGCAGGAAGACCAGCAAATGGCATTTATTTTAACAGCCTCACAGGTACTAATAACAATATTAAAAACTGCGATATCTATAATTTTTCCAATATAGGTATAAATATCAATGCCACTACAAACCTCACAATTGATTCGTGCGCTATTTATATGCTTACTGCATCCAGCTCAGGAGGTGTTAACGGGATTTATATTTTAAACGGACAAGGCGTTGATATAATAAGAAATACCATACGCGACTTGAATGGTACAAGCTCTGCTGCTATCAGAGGGATATATTATGATGGTTCGAGTGGTGATCCTGCAAGTGTTCAAGCCATTAACAACAGCATATCACTTTCTCCGAATACATCAGGTAGTGTTCATGGTATTCATTATGATGGTACCCTTCAAAATTCCTTCTTTATGTATTACAATTCCATTTATTTAGGCGGTACAGTATCTCTTCTTGCTAATTATACTTCCGGAATAACTAAAACAGGACAAGCCAACCAGTTCATTCAAAAGAATAACAGTGTTTATAACAACCGGACAAGTAACGGCTCTTCGGCCATACATTATGCGGTTTATTTTTCGACACCTTATTCAACTAATATACAATTAAATTATAATGATTATTATTTCAATGCTAGTGGTGGAGGTAAGCTTGGGCTTTGGTTATCATCGTATTATGAAACTTTACCCGACTGGCAATACTGGACATCGCATGATACAAGCACTATTAGTGTTGACCCGCAATACACTTCGGCTTCGGATTTAAGACCACACGACACATCACCACTTAAAGGCAAAGCCACGCATCTCGTTAGTGTAACCGATGATATCGAAGGGCTATCGCGTCATGCCGAATTCCCAACCATCGGATGCTATGAGCTGATACTGACCAACCTCGAGATAACTACTACGGGCATAGAGATAAATGATGATGCCGGTTATGATTATGTAATTGTGTCACCTGAGGGAGAGCTTACATTAAACGCAGGACATACTTTAGATGTTGGTGTTAATTTTATTATCAGATCCGATGCCACTGGTACAGGATCCTTTATACAGCATGGTACTCTTAATATAAGCGGAGATGCTATTGTTGAGAAATACCTTCCGAACACAACAACAACTGGGTGGACTTTGTCCGTACCCGTTAACACTGCCCAAGAAAGTTTGTTTTACACTGCCGATGACTTGTTTTTCTATAATTCTTTAGATGCCCAATGGGAAAGTTTCTTCGGAGGAGGCAATTTGGATTTGATGACGGGCTACGTTACACGCTTCGCCAATCCTGTTACCCTTGAGTTTACAGGGATATTAAATAATGGCACACTTCTGCGAGACAATGATCTTGTTCGTACAATATCGCCCAACAACTACGGATGGAACTATGTTGGTAACCCCTACCCATCACCAATTAACTGGGATGCTAACCCCGGCATTACACGCACCAACATTAACAACGCCATTTATTTCAGACGTACAGATGGCAATGTAGCATCTTATGTAGGCAGTACTGGAAATAATGGCGGTTCTCCTTATATCCCTGCCATGCAGGCCTTCTGGGTACAGGTTACACAAGGGCAAACAACAGGTTCACTCGAATTTACTAACGATGCCCGTGTACATGGCAGCAACTACAACTACAAAAACGCGCAGCATAATGTGTTAAGACTTACCCTGAACAACAACAACAACCTTACAGATGAAACCGTCATACGCTTTAATCAAGAAGCCACAACAGAATTCGATTCCGATTATGATGCGGTGAAAATATTTACAGATAACCCAGATATACCACAGATTTTTTCAAGCACCCCCCAAGAGAACTTTGCCATTAATACATTGCCTCCATATACAGACACTAAAACTGTGCCTTTGACTTTGGCTATACATGCTGAAGGAAATTATACCATTTCGGCTTCGGAAATGCAAAGTTTTCCTGCTCAAACAAGTATAATTCTCGAAGACTTACACGAAAATACGTTTACAGACTTGAAACAAATAAGTACTTACACTTTCTCTGTACAAGCAGGTAATACTACTGACCGTTTTGTCGTTCATTTCAACACATCAGCTACAGGAGCAGAAAACGAAACAGCAACAGCCCTGAATATACAGGTATATGCTTTTGATAATACCATTTATGTGGCAGGCGTAACAGACGAAAATTCCGTACTGCGTGTTTACAATATGCTGGGACAGGAAGTGATAAGTAAAACACTGTCTGTCGGATCCTTAAACAAATTCAATACACATCTTGCCAAGGGACAGTATGTTGTTAAGATTGAAGGAATTAAGTCTTCGTTTATTTCAAAGGTTGTTCTTCCTTGATAATATTAGTTACTGAATGTGTTAAAATATTGAAAAACTTTTGGCTTAATTGAGCTTCAATTTTCTACACACAATCCATCCCGCAATAAATCAATTTTTTATTTTGATATTAAAAAATAATCATTATATTTGTATAGCAAAGAATAATTTTAAAAATCAATAATATGAAAAAACTATTTCTTTTTATGGCTACAGTACTGACAATGTCGGTTTACTCACAGGCCGTTTTTGTGGTTCAGAATGCCACCAATTCAAGCACCCATCAAACTCTTACAGCAGCTATAAATGCTGCTGTTGATGGGGATTACATCTATCTTCCCGGAGGCAGTTTTGGTATAGGCGATTTAAAAGTGAATAAAAGAGTGCATATTTTCGGTGCGGGGCATTATCCCGATTCTACCCAGGCAACAGGAAGAACTGCTTTAACAGGCAATATCTATTTTAAAACTGGCGCCAGCAATAGTGTTATTCAGGGTGTTTACCTTACAGGCAACTTTTTTATGGGCGACAGTTGCAGCACAGGCAATGTGAGCAATATCCTCATCAGCAGGTGCAATGTAGATAATATCTACTTAACCTATAATACGGGGACTACAAATTGCGGTGCAGAGAATATTTTTATAAAAGATTGTATCATCCGCACCGATATTCGTGGTGCCAATGCACAGGGCATAGTTGTGGAAACTTCAATAATCACGAACCAAATTTATAATTTCAATGGTAATGCAGAATTTAAAAATAATATTTTTTTAAGGCATAACACTTCTTCTGGATCTGCATACTATTATGTGCTTGCTAACATTTATAATTGCAATTTTAGTAATAATATTTTCAGACATTATTACAGCACAAGTAATTATTTCTCATATTTGAGTTCTAACAATTTTTTTAATAATTGCATTTTTGGAATGAGTTCGACATATTTAAATGCCGGAATTCATAACAACTGTCTTTTCAGCAAGACATTTGCCAACCAATTTATAAATGTGCCCAATGTGGCAGATTTCAGTTATACTTACAATTTCCATTTGTCCGACACATCGGTAGCCATTGGGGCGGGCATGAACGGTACCGACTGTGGCATTTACGGAGGCGACAACCCCTATAAGGATGGGGCTGTGCCACTCAACCCGCATATTCAGTTTAAACAGATACCCACAGCTACCGATAGTCAGGGAAAGCTCAATATCGAAATCAAAGTAAGTGCTCAGGAAAACTAAGCCCACACTACAATGAGAAAGTTTTACCTCGTCTTACTAAGTTTGTGTTCTATTTGTGCCCTTGGGCAGAACCAAATAAATGGCTATACCTACTGGTATAACAACGATTATGCTTCGCGCACCACACACGCCATAGTACCAGAGCAACAAGCCGAACTGTCGTTTTTGGCAGAAACTTCCGGTTTACAGGAGGGACTTAATGTCTTTCATTTTCAGGCATTTGATATGAATGCTGTGTATTCTTCACCCGTTTCAAAATTCTTTTACAAAACCAAGGGTGCGCCCTCCGACACCAACCGCATGGTCGCTTACAGGTACTGGTTTAATGATGATTTAGTACATATTGATACCGTAAATATAACACCAGCAAAGCATGCTGATATTTTGGCTGAAATAGATGCCAATGCACTAAACAACGGGCTCAACAGCATTCACATTCAAGTGATGGACCAGCAGGAAATATGGAGCTCTGTGTTGTCGCAGTATTTTCTGAAATCAAATACCCATTACATAAACGCTTATCAGTACTGGTTTAACAATGACATTGGCTCTGCCATTACAGTGGACGTTTTCCCATCTAAAATTGTCCTGATTAATGATGCTATTGATGCCTCTGCTTTAAACGAAGGAATAAATATTCTTCATCTGCGTTTCCGCGATGAACAAAACCTATGGAGCAGTACCATCTCGCAGTTTTTCTTTAAAACCGAAACAGGCGGTTCTGACACCGCCAAAATTTGTGCCTACCAGTATTGGTTCGATAATGACTTTAATATTGCAGTTACAGAAAATATTATACCTCAACAACAGGCATTAATTTCAGCATCACTTCCCACAGATATACTTTCTGGCGGCCTGCATGTTTTAAACATCCGGTTTAAACAAGAAAACGGCTTATGGTCATCGCCACTAAGCGCGTACTTCTATAAAATGCCCGAAAGCAACGCTGTTCAAAACCTGATTACTGAATATCAGTATTGGTTCAATAGTAATTTTACACAGCCGGTGCATCATGTGCTACCGCAAGCAATGGCACAACACGAGCTGCTGCTTAGTATTGACATGACTCAGATGGCTAAAGGCAATTATGTCTTTAATTTAAGAACTAAAGATACACTCGGTTTGTGGAGTGCTGTTATTTCTGAGGCATTTACCAAGAACCCATTCCCTATTTCTTCATTTACAGCAGATATTACTGAATTCTGTGATTCGGGCTATGTGCAGTTCACCAACAACAGTATTGATGGCGATGTGTATTTATGGGATTTTGGCGATGGCAGTTTTTCCAACTACTTTGAACCCGAACATTTCTTTGCTGCACCCGGTCAATATAATGTGTCGCTTACCGTTACGGATATTGCTACACAACTCGACAGTACAACAAATTTGTTGATAACTGTTCATCCTTCCTATCTTATTTCTCAGGAAATCCATATTTGCGATGGAGAGGAGCACATCTGGCGCGGGCAAGCATATAACCAAACAGGCATTTTTTACGACAGTCTTTTAACAGACTTTGGATGCGACAGTGTGTTTGTTTTAAACTTATGGGTTGAACCACATTTTGAGTTTACAAATAATGAAGAAATCTGTCAGGGCGATATTTTTACATGGCGTGGCAATGATTATACACAGCAGGGAACCTATTACGATAGTCTGACAACAGTTTTGGGCTGTGACAGTGTGTATATTTTACACCTGACTGTCAACCCCGTTTATGAATTTACCCAAGCCGAAGCCATTTGTCAGGGAGAAAACTTTAGTTGGCGTGGTAATACTTATACAACACAAGGTACGTACTACGATAGTCTCACAACACAACATGGCTGCGACAGCATCTTTATACTACACCTCACAGTAAACCCCACCTATCAGTTTACCGAAAATGCAACCATCTGTAATGGAGAAACATACACGTGGCATGGTAACAGCTATACAACACAAGGTATCTATTACGATAGTCTGACAACAGTTTTGGGCTGTGACAGTGTATATGTTTTACACCTGACTGTCAATCCGGTTTATGAATTTACTCAATTTGAAGAAATATGTAACGGTGAGACATACATCTGGAGAGGCAACACCTATACAAATCAGGGTATTTACTACGATTCCCTATCGACTGTTCATGGCTGCGACAGCGTATATGTCCTCAATCTCACAGTAAACCCGACTTTTGAATTCACAGAAAACATTTCTATTTGCTTCGGCGATACCTATACATGGCGCAGCCAGAATTATACCGTGCAGGGTACCTATTATGATAGTCTGACAACCCAATATGGCTGCGACAGTGTTTATATGTTGAATCTTATTGTGAACCCCGTTTATGAATATACTCAAAACGAAGCTATTTGCCTAGGCGATACCTTCTATTGGAGAGGACATAACTATTATGCTACAGGAACCTATTACGATGCTCATTTAACCCAATATGGCTGCGATAGTGTGTATGTGCTTAATTTACAGGTTAATCCCATGTACTTCTTTATGGATGCTGTGAGTATATGCGATGGCGAAAGCGTCAACTGGCATGGCAGTACCTTTTCGCATGCAGGTATTTATTACGACAGCTTGCAAACCACAAACGGCTGTGACAGTGTATTTTCACTAAATTTAAGCGTATTTCCAAGTTATTATTTTCAGGAAATAGATACTTTCTGCGAAGGCAGTACCTATTTTTGGCGGGGAAATTATTATACAACAGCAGGAATCTATTATGATATACTCACCTCACAACACAACTGCGACAGTATTTATACCCTGGAGTTATTCATGCGTAATCTGCCTATTATAAGTATCGGCAGCATTGATTCTGTATATTGCGTTTACAATTATCCCGTTCCTCTAACAGCCACACCACAGGGAGGTGTATTTACAGGGCAGGGTGTGAGTGGCAATGTTTTTAATCCTACAATTGCTGGCATAGGTACATGGCTCATCACCTACACCTTTGCTGATGATTTTGGGTGTGTGAATACGGACAGCATTTATGTGACTGTGGATGCCTGTGTTGGAGTAGCCCATCATCAAAGCCCAAAGATTAATCTGTACCCTAATCCAAATGACGGGAACTTTATGCTTGAAATTGAAGAAGATACACGAATAACCATTTACAATGCTTTTGGCATATTTGTTTTTACCGACTCACTTGAAAGGGGTATACATGCATTAAATTTTTCAGAGCTTCCAGCAGGTGCATATATTATGAAAGCTGATAGCAAACAAACTATAGTAATCAGAAAGATCATTATAAATTAATGAATCTTCTTGCTTAAAGATGTTAATTGTGCTTAAAAAAAACAATTTTTAGATATTTACCCATTCAACTAAAATGTATGTAGAAGTATATTCAATATATCTAAAAAAAATAAATATAAAAATGAAAAAATTAGAAAAAAAATAATGTAATTTTTACTGAAATAAAACCTTTAAAAAAATTCTTTTACAATATCATTTATTATGAAAAAAATCAACTTTATCTTAACGGCATTTTTTATAATGTCAATCACCCACATAATGACTGCACAAGGTATCTGGAGTTCAGTTTCGGACTTCGGCGGAGGGAATTCAAGCATGGGAGCTGCAACCGCTGCTCTTGGAAAAGGTTATGCAATTAATGGTGGAACGACACAATTCTGGGAATACAATCCTGTAACGGATACGTGGACTCAGAAGGCCAATATTGGAGGTGACAGCAGAAATGACCCTGTTTGCTTTACAATAAACGATAAAATTTACCTAGGTTTAGGTTATGGTTTTACAGACCAGAATGATTTTTGGATGTACGACCCTTTGACGAATGTCTGGGCTCAAAAAGCAGGGTTTGGTGCTACCGACAGCATGGGTTCCCAATTGGGGGGCGTTCTTTAGCTGTAGGTTTTGCATTAAATGGTAAAGGTTACGTGGGTGGTGGACTTAGCAGCGGTTATGCTTATAAAGATTTTTACGAATATGACCCTATAATGAATTCATGGATACAAAAAAATGATTTGCCTGGCCCTGTGCGCTACGGTGCTGTTAGCTTCACAATAGGTAACAAAGCCTATATTGCTACCGGCGGCAATGCTATGGGGACTTTTTACAACGACCTTTGGGAGTATGATCAGCCAACTGATACATGGACACAAAAGGCAAATTATCCGGGTGCACCCATGCATCGAGCTGTCGCCTTTACAATAGGCACAAAAGCATATCTGGGTAATGGACATAATTTTACTTCCGATTTTTGGAGCTGGGATATGAATACCGATACATGGACGCTTATTTCTCCTTTCCCCGGTACACCTCGTTACCGCTCTCTCGCTTTCACAATCGGAAACGAAGCCTTTGTTGGCACTGGTGTAGTAACTGGCGGAACCACTAATGACATGTGGAAATACGACCCTTCATGTTATGTGGCTGCACCAAACATTTGTATGGTTACAACTGAAATAGCAACTTTATTCAAATATAATACTATTTATTGGGATAAATATCAGTATTCTAACGTGGATAGCTTTTTAGTTTACAGAAAGGACGCCATATCATCTAATTATTTACATCTCGGAAGTGTGGCTCAAAATGCACCCGGTTTTTTTGTTGACAGTATGTTCAACATTGGTGGCCCAAATGGTGGTAACCCACGTTACTCAACTTGGTATTATAAACTGGCTATTCGCGACACCTGCGGTGTTTTGAGCGAAAAAAGCCCTTACCATCAAACAATGTTTGTGCAACAAAATTTTGGTAATTTTTCATGGAATGCCTATACCGTTGAATCCGGGCAAACAAATCCTGTATTTGGTTATGCTTTTCTGAGAGATGATTATAATAACGGAAACTGGCAGGTATTGGTAACACCTTCAGGTTTAACTACAACAGATCCCGATTATTCTGCTTATCCTAATGGTAACTGGCGTCTAGACGCTTTAGGGTTTAATTGTAATACGTCCATGAAATCAACTAAAACCCTTTCACATAGCAATACAACTAAATTAGTGCAAGAAATTACATATCCCAGTTATGAATTTGTTCTTAATGATACGATATGTCTGGGAGAAGTATATGCTTGGCGTGGTGATGATTATACTCTTCAAGGCACTTACTACGACAGCCTTACAACAATTTATAACCAAGACAGTGTGTTTGTTTTGAACCTGACGGTCAATACCAATTATGAATTTACCGAAAATGCCTTCATCTGCTACGGTGAAGCTTACTCATGGCACGGCAACAGCTATACTGCTCAGGGCATTTATTACGACAGCC
>CAZVOS010000039.1:0-10303 GCA_964628845.1 uncultured Bacteroidales bacterium
CCAGAGCGAAATATTCCGAAACAGCTTCATTATCGGGTTCATTTATAGAACAAACAAGAAGTGGCTCATATTCATTACAGAAAGCAATACAATCATCGGTTTCGGTATAATACAAAGGATACAGGCCCCAATAGTCGTTTGATACATATACACAGGCCTCTTTTTCAGAATGTATTACACAGGTGTATTCGCCATCAAGATTTGAAAAAACTTGCGGCCCCTTTTTTTTAAATGCATCAGAAATGTATTTAGAGACAGTCTGACTTTTTGTAAAAGAACCCTCATTTCCCATACCATAAATACTGCCTGAATACATGATGTTTAAATCCCCTTCGGAATATATATCATGATGCTGCTCTTTATCTGCCAGAAAAATGGTAAGTTCAGATGATTTATAGGTATGGATGGGGCGCTTATAATTAAGAGTAAAGATGCGCATCATTTTATTGACAAGCGTTTCTGAAACCTCTTTTTTTTTGTGATATAATCCTAATAAAAGAGACATTTAATTATTTTGTTTTTAAGTAATAGGGTTTTTAATCTGTTATCTGATTTTCAATAATTATTCAACTGATATATCTATAGGATTAGGTCTATTAAAATCTTTTGTCAAAAAATACATCATGTTTTTAAATTTGAGAAAAATACACAATATCTTAAAAAGTAATTAACAAAAATAAAATTTTATTTTTGAGAGCTGTGTTAAAAATAAAAGTATTTTTTTATGGCCTATAAACAGCAGTTTTAACACCATACATAGGTTGTATATTATTGTCGTCATCGTTACTCTTGGGCTTTTTACAGGCGCCTATCAAAAATAAAAGAAAACCTAAAATTAGCATTGATATGCTAAGATATTTTTTTATGGAAAAAGGTTTGTTTGTTTTCATTATTTATGGCTTGATGATTATATTTTTAGAAATTATAGAATTGTTTGTTCTAAAAGTAAGCACATAATTTCCTGTGCTAAGATGAGGTGTATTAAAACTTCGTGTTTGAATACCACTAGCTGCTTTAAAATTTTCTGCAAAAACAAGTTGTGCTGCGCTGTTGTAGAGAGCTATCGAAATATCTTTTTGTTCAGATAGTGTAAATGATATAGAAAATTGTCCTGTGCTGGGATTGGGATAAATAAACAAATCAAAAACCGGCTCAGGAGTTATGGGAGCATCATTTGCTGGAGTAAATTGAGGAGGGTCTTGTAATATGGCAACAGAATCTTTTTCGGGATTTTTTATGTCAATATTTTCTTCACAGGGAGCTTTACCCATGTGCGTTACATTAAGTTGCATATCTTCTGTTGTTGAAAAGTTATCAAGTACTTTAGAGTAAGGGTAAAAGGTGCCATTTTTCTCTCCATCAATATCTGTAATTTTTAAATAAAGCGAGTCGCCTGAAACAGATTCAAGATAATATCTGATGTTAAAACGACCTGCTTCATTGGTATATGTTTCGGATAACACCTGCTTGTTCTCATCTTCTAGTGTTACTTTTAAACCATTAACAGGTGTATGGCACATATCAGACTGAACAGCCCCCATATATTTATAAGAGGCAATCCATGCACCATATTGAGCTAAAACCTTTGAAGTAAAGCCCAAAATGAAACCAAGAACTGCCAGAGGATAACTAAGAGAACGGAAAAATAATCTATTCATAAGAAAAAATTTGGTTTTTTTTATCAAAAATCATGCTTAAAAGCAAGTAGATATTTTAATTTTATGAATTATTAAGAATAGAACTCAATATTTAAAAATCAGTTTATATTTGTAAATGATAATATAGGTTTTATGAATAAAGCTCTAAAAAAAGTTTTTTCTTATTTAGTTTTTATAATATGCTTTTCTTTATTGCTGTTTTATTTAGTTTTTTATAAACATATTAGTTTTTATAAACCCCTTGCCTTAAGTATAGAAAGCGAACAAAAACTTTCACCAGAAAACATATCAGTATTTGGCATCACAAGATTTGGTAACATATACAATTTTTCTTATAACCACACAACATTAAAATGGGGAATGGGGTATGCTTTTATTAAAAATATTACATTAGAAATTGACACTTCTTATATTGATTCATCTTTCAGATTGGAATTGACATCAGGAAATAATATTTTCGTATATAATAAGCATTCTTTTTTAGAAAATTGGGAAAAAAAGTCGAACAATAATAAGATATTTACTTTTACATTAAAAAAAACCGTAGAAGACAAAAATTTTTTTCTGGCAATATTTTCTGTTTTTAGATGGCAGCTAACACAAAAAATATTTGGCTTGTTTGCCATTGTTGTTTGCATATTTTTTCTGATTTATTTAGTAAGGCATAAATCTGTAGTAAAATATTTGTATCAAAAAAAGTTTGTTATAATATTGCTTCTGTTGTATGGTTTTTCTGTTTTTTTAATATTTAAAGAATTACTAAGATACAAGAATTATAATCTGGAAGGTATAAGCATGCAAAATGCCCTTGTTTTTCTGTTATTTATTTCTTTATTTTTACTTAGTCTTATCGAAATAATTTCTTTTTTATTACATGTTAAAAAAGATAGTTTGTTTAATATCAGGACATTATATGTGGCTTTGTTTTTTTCTTTATTTTGTGGAGAGTTTATTCTAAGAATGTTTTCGGTATATTCTACACATACAGAAAGGATATTCAATAAATATTCAAATGCTGCATTTATACCACCTGATAACCACTATATGATTACTCAAAATAATAAGAATTCAACTGTTATCAAAAAAGAATTTGTGTTTTCTAGAACCTTTAATTCGGAGGGCCTGCCAGATATTGAACATAAGCAAGAAAAAGATTCGGGAACATACAGAATAATGGCTTTTGGCGATTCTTTTACCGAGGGTGTAGGGGCAGATGCCGATTCTACATGGCTTAAGTTTTTATCGTATAAATTAAATGCCTGCTACAGCTCCGTTAAATTCGAGTATTTCAATGCAGGAATAAGCGGGAGTGATCCCTTTTTTGCTTACAAGTTACTAAACGACAGAATGCTTAAATATCAGCCCGATTTGGTTTTGCTTTGTATTAATACCACAGATATTAGTGATTATTTTATCAGAGGCGGATTTGAACGTTTTTGCGATGATGGTACTGTGGCCTATAAAAACCCTCCTCACTGGGAATGGCTCTATGCATATAGTTATATAGCACGATTGGTTGTACATAATGTTCTTGGATACGATACACATTTTTTAAATAAAAATGAACAAAGGATTGCTTTAAATGATGCATTAACAGCACTAAAAGATGTAACCGAAAAATTTCAAGACGGGTCCACCAGTAATAATTTTAAACTTGTGTTAATTTTACATCCCCAACTTTTTGAACTGCTAAAAGGCAAATACCTCTATGAAAAATTTGAGGATAATTTCAAACAAATAAATAAAATCAATATTCTTGATGTTTTAGCATATTTTAAAAGCAAAGGAATAAATACTCCCGAAAAAGTACTTAACTTATATTGGGAAATAGACCAGCATCACAATGCCTCAGGTTATGAGTTATTCGGGCAAGCTGTTTACGAATATCTTACAAATAATATTTTAAATACACAATAACATACTAATTTATAAAAAAAGGTGAAAATAATTAATGAAATTTTAAATAAAAGCATTAATTTTAATAATAAAACAAGGCGGATTATTGCTATTGTTTTTATTATAGTTTCAATTATATTATTGTCTTTTTTAAAATATCCTGTAATTTTTACCAATACGATGGTCTCTCAGGGTAATCCTGACCAGGTTGAATATCATACTTGTGCTGTGAATCAGGCATTGGGTTATGGTTTTTTGACAGGAGGAAAAATGAATGACAGCATTGATTATAAAATTGAATGTTCTGATAATCAGTGTTCTTTTCAACATGAAGAGCTTGGGGGCTTATTACGCCTCGACAGATTCCCTGCCTACTCCTTTTGTGCGGCCTATGTGTATAAAATTGCCAAGATCAATCCTGCAATAATTAAATATTTACAATGGGTTTTGGTGTGTATTTTACTCTTGTTATTGCCATTTATGTGTTTTAAATTTTGGGGCGAAAAAGGATTTTTTGGAGCTTTATTATCAACACCTTTTATTTATTGCTATCTTTTTGAATATATAGATGATTTAACGCCTGACATTATAAGTGTTTTTTTTAATGTTATCGTATTATATTTCTATGCTGCTTATCGTATAAGGTTTGAAAAAAGAAGTTTATTTCTGCTATTTATAATATTGGGTGTCAGTTTTTTATTTAAAGCCAGTCTTTTGTTTTTTATTGTATTTATGTTTATTGATTTATTGATTATTAATTATAAGAAAGGGAAAAAAGACCTTATGAGATTTGCTTTGTTTTTTATTATCTTTTTGCTTTGCTGGCTGCCATATAATATTTGGAGTATTTCTGTATCGTTGAAACAAAAAGAAATCACATCCCAGATAATAGAAAAAATAAATAAAACAAATCCTCATTTAGATGAATTAAATAAATATATAAACAAGAACATTAAATTAATCAATGTTAAAATTAAAAATGCCTCATTTACTATTGAAGATGTTGATTACTATAAAAGATATATCAAGCCAGAATTTGATTTAAAAAATTATATAGAAATATCTCAATTACAGTATTTTAATCAAAATTTAAAGCTGATTTCGTATATAGAGCTTATAGACCGTATGGCTCCTATATATTTTATGCAAAAATTATATCAGGGATTTAATCTGTTAGACTTAAATAATGAGTATAAT
Source organism: uncultured Bacteroidales bacterium (assembly GCA_964628845.1). Taxonomy (GTDB): domain Bacteria; phylum Bacteroidota; class Bacteroidia; order Bacteroidales; family PXBB01; genus JAKIYU01. The sequence goes on from CAZVOS010000039.1 coordinate 4,752, forward strand.
AACGACGGAGATTATCATCCCGAATGGATTCTTGATAAAAATAGTTATTATCATAATGATGGTTTTGAATCAAAACCCCATCTGTTCAGGGTTTTAATGTTTTATTGGCACAAGCCAAACTTTTTATTGTCTATACCCCATTTAAAACAGCTTAACTATCTTAAAAAAAATAAAATTTTATTTTTTTTTATTATATCTTCACAGGTTTTAATAATGCTTATCAGCGTATTTTCATTTATTGAAAACCATAAAACCCAAAAGCAAAAAATTATATCTATAATAAAAATATTGGTATGTTTTACAGCTATTATTTTACTTTTTAAATTTAAAGAGCACGTATATTTTTATTTAAGCATATTGTGTATCGGGCTTTGTGTATCAGAAAAAACGCTTAAAAAATATATGCAAATACCATTTATTTTAATGTTTACCAGCATGTTTCTTTTTCCTTTGATTACATACGGTAACAGCCGCTATATGATTTATTATGATACTTTCTTTTTTGTTTTTACTTTTATATTTTTGATTGAATCAGTACAAAGGATTGTTATTGTTTATGGTGATAAATTCATAAATGACACCAAAAAACAGTAAAAAATTTATTTTTCTAATCTATTAATACCCATCATAAAATTGTTCAAGTCATTGGTGTCAATTTTATATTTCTTTTCAAAGAAGCGTATAATACCCATTGCAAGAAAGGCATCAAAATTAAAGCCGATGGCTTTGAAACGAAATCTTAAATAAACCAGAGGATAAAATAAAGTAAAAATGCAGGTCCACATTTTTATAAGCTTTTTATTTGTATTTACAGGAGCTTCTTTTTTATAAACGGGGATATAAAAATAACCCATATAAAAAACCAGTTTTTTTATTTTATCATTTATCCAGGGTTGATAGAAACCAGTTTTAACACAGTTTTCAAAATCTTTATAGTTATCAGGAATCGAGAACCCAAGCTTAAGAGCTTCGTCGTGGTAATAGTTTTCGAGTGCTGGCAGGTAATAGCTTACAGAAATATCGAGAGTTCGTGAAATGCGGTATAATTTCATCATAAACGCAAGACTTATATAGGTGTCTTTTTCGGGAACAGGAGGAAATGCCAGCATAAAACTGAAAGACACTTTTATATTAAACTTTTTTAATTTAATAAGAAGCTTTTCAATATCGTGGGCTTCGTAGTTTTTGTTTATTTTTTTTAGTACCTCATTATCGCCCGATTCTGCCCCGAAATATATCATGGCACAGCCGGACTTTTGCATTAATATAATATCTTCGTCGCTGTATAGGTTCAAAAATTGTTTAATATGTGCGCTGCCATTCCAGTTTATTTGAATATTATTTTCGATAATGAGCGAACAAAATTTTAATACAAAATCTTTGTTTGAGAAAAAATTATCGTCATTAAATTTTATAAATTTAAGTGTAGGCACTTTTTTAAAAAAGTATTTAATATCGTTTATAACATTTACTGCTTCGTTGTTTACATGATGAATACCTTTTAATGCAGAGAGCATACAGAAGTTACACCTACAATTACAACCCAAGCTGGCTATATATTGTATCATGGTGTTATCGTGTTCCAGATAAAGCCGCATATTAATCTTTTCGAAATCAATAGCCGGCAGCTTAAAAGGATTTAACCATTTGTCTGATGCATTTATTATGAGCTCATCTTTTGTTTTATAGCCCAATCCTTTGATATCGCTAAAATGAGAGTCGTTTTTTAAAACTTTTAAAACAAGCTCTCTAAAAGGGATTTCTCCTTGTCCATGTATGATAAAATCTACAAATGATTCTTTGAGAACGGCATCAGGTTTATAGGTAACAAAGCCGCCTCCAAAAACGACAGGGATATTGGTATGTTTTTTAATAAATTCAGCTAACAAACGGGCATTTTTCAATTGATTGCTCAGCATAACACTCATGCCAACAAGCACGATATCTTCTTTATGAAGTACAATAAAATCAGAAATGTTTTTATCCTGCTTTTCGTCAAAGATGATGACTTCAATGTTTAAATCTCTCAGCATTCTTTCGAGAAAGAGCAGGGCATAGGGGATGCTCTGAAACAGATTGGTGGCTATAGGATAGAATAATATGACTTTTTTATTCTTTGTCATTATTGTTAAAATAAATTTTTCAGTACAAAGCGGCTTATACCCAAAAACCCCTGAAATAATATTTTGAAATCATTAAATCTCTTAACTTTTAAAAACCAGGATAATATATAAGAAGCCCTGAAATAATAGCTATAATAAAAAGCTTTGTAATATTTGCTTATTTGTTGGTCTGTCAGGTTTTTGTGTTTCATTACTACAGACACGGCATCGTATTTATCCCAGTCGTATGTTTTAATAAGCATGTTGTTTTTATAGAATTCAAATTGTTTTGTGCCAGGAAAGGGAACGGCAATACATGCGGAAATAATATCGGCATTGATTTTTTTAGCCCATTTAATTGTTTTTTGCAGGCTTTCGGCGGTGTCTTCGGGATTACCCACCATAAATGACAAGCGTGTTTGAATGCCATTTTTTTTAGTAATATGTATGGCTTTTTCCACATCTTCAGGAGTAATTTTTTTGTTGATATCTTTTAAAACACGTATATCGCAACTTTCGGCGCCATATAGTATTTGCGTGCAGCCGGCCTTTTTCATAAGTTTAAGCAAATCATCATCCACAAGGTCAATACGGGTAAGGCAGGTCCAGGTAATATCTGTTTTTGTATTGAGCAAAGCTGTGCAAAATTCTATTGTATTATTTCTGTTGGCTGTAAAAGAATCATCGTAAAATAAAATATGTTTAACACCGTACAGAGCTTGCAGTTGATTTATTTCTGCTGTAATAAGCGATGCATTACGGTAGCGGTATTTCCTGCCCACAGCCCACTGGCAGAAAGTACATTCGCCGGGACAACCTCTGGAGGCCACAATAAAACCCACGGGTGTTCGTGCATAAGAACCTAGAATGGGCTTGTAGTTTTTTACAGCTATAAGTTCATGGGCGGGCAAACTTAAGCTGTTGATGTCAATATATTCTGAATGGCTTTGATTATGTATCAATTCTTTACCTTCTTTAAACGAAATACCTTTTATCTCTTGATATCTTACGTTAGTAAGAATTTCTAAAAGACTGTTTTCTCCTTCTCCCCGTACAACGATATCAACTGCAGGGGAGGAAAGGACCTCATCAGGCATATACGAAGCATGTGCGCCACCAATAATAACAGGAATATGTGGATAATTTTCTTTTAATACAGCAGCATACAGCAGTGCAGACTTAATGGTTAGCGTAATAGCTGTTAATCCGAAAAAGCGTATATTTTTGTATTTTAAAAAGTATATTTTTATTTGACTTAAGAATTTGTTAATATCAGGTGCTTTTACATTACAATCTAAAATATCAGAAGTAAAACCATTTTGTGAAACAAATGAGCATAACACGGCAAGATTTATTGGGGGGTCAATATCGCGTAATTCGCTCCAAATATGTCCTTTATTATAGCTGAAAGGCGGATTGATGAGCAATATGTCGAGGGTTTTATTCAAAATATCTGCATTTATTAATCCGTAATTTGTTTATGAATAAATAATAGTTTTAGTAAACCCCAGAAACCTATTAATAAAGCTTTTAAAGCTTTGAGAGAAGTCAGCTTCTTTAAAAACATTATTAAAATGGCGAACCGCAAATAAAATTTTCGATACATAAGTTTTTGAAAATACATTATATCTTTTTCTGTAAGGGTATCGTGTTTATAAATATAATTTGATAAATTATAATCAGACCAATTGTGTGTTTTAATACGGTTTTCGGCAAGGGCTGTTTGGTATATTTCAGAGCCAGGAAAGGGGGTAAGAACAAACAACATGATATAATCGGCTTTTAGTTTAACAAGTTCATTAGATGTATAAAGAAGACTTTCCTTTGTATCTGCGGGTAGGCCAAGAAGAACAGAGATTTTTACTTCAATACCGACTTTTTTAGTGAGCAAAATTGCCTTTTTAATTTGTTCTGTGCTTGTTCCTTTTTTTATACTTTTAAGTACATTTTCGTCCATACTTTCCACGCCATAATAAATTGATTTACAACCGGCTTTTTTCATAATGTTTAGTAATGGCTCATCTATAGTGTCTACACGGCCGTGGCAAATCCATGTAATACCGTAGCATTTTTCCAGAATGGCTTCACAAACGTCATTTACAAATTTTTTATCAGCAGTAAAGGTGTCGTCATAAAAAATAAAATGTGTAATATGCCATTTATTTTTAAAAAATAAAATTTGAGCAATAATTTTACCAATGGGCGAAAAACGTAAGGATGAACCTGTTACACGGGTGCAAAATATACATTTAAAAGGACAGCCCCTGCTTGTAAAGAGGCCTGCCATTTTATAAGGATTAGACACGGAACTGAATTGAGGGCCATAACCTGTAAAGTCTATTAAATCTAAAGCAGGTATGGGAATTTTGTTTAAATCAGCTTTATTATTAACAGGATTAGATATGATATTTAGCTCTTTTCTGTATATAAGGCCAGGTATTTCATCCAGTGGTTTGTTATCTAATAACATACCCATTGGTATTTCTCCCTCACCATCTATAGCAAAATCGATATCCGCACATTCATTTAAAATAGTGTGTTTTAATCCAATTACGTGTGGGCCACCTGCTATTATCTTAGCATTGGGGAAAATCAATTTAAAAGTGTTAATAAGTTTATATGCATTGTATGCAGCAGGAGTACTTATACTAAAGCCGATATAAGTAATCTGAGTATATTTATTTTGTAATAACTGCAGATGTTTTTCTTTGTCTTTGCAGGTTTTTTGTTTCGAAAAGTCTAAGAAATCTACAGTATGCTTATTTTCTCTTAAATAAGCAGCAATATAAAGAACGCCTAAAGGAGGCATGGTGTATTCAAAAGCCCTGAATGTGCTAGCTTTACCAGAAATATAAGGAGGGATAATAAATAAACAATCAAGCAATTCGGGAATATGTGTTTGTTTTTTGTCAAGCATTTTAATCTAATTTAGTTCTGACCAAACACAAACGTAAAAAACCAATGAATCCGATAAAAAGAGTTTTGAAAGCAAAAAAAGAATTTAAACGGCATAAAGCTTTCCAAATGAATACAGGACGGAAATAAAAATGCATATAAATGTTTTTTTGCCATTTAATTAAATCTCTTTGAGTCAAAGTATCGTGTATGTAATTGTAATGGGTTAAATCATATTTTTCCCAATCCCTTGTTCTTATTCTTTTTTGGGCTTCAGCTTGCTTAAATAGTTCTGTGCCGGGATAGGGTGTAAAAATAAATAACATCAGATAATCAGCTTTTAAATTAAGGAGTTTTTTGCGTGTTTCTTTAATACTTTCTTTGGTATCGGAAGGAAGGCCAAGTATTACAGAAATATTTGAATCCAGTCCCACCTGCTTTACCAAGTTCAATGCGTTCTCTATTTGCTTAATATGGGTTTGTTTATTAATCTCTTTCAGTACTTTTTCGTTTAAACTTTCATCAACAGGCATCGCAAGATCGACTATGTTACCG
>CAZVOS010000040.1:0-10292 GCA_964628845.1 uncultured Bacteroidales bacterium
TGTTGAAAGGGTTTATATAAGCGATACCACTGGCCAATGTGTAACATACACGTTCCACGCCTTTATTCCAGCCGTATGCTTCATTAAGCATATTGTTGATGGCATGATAGAGTTGAAAATCGGTAACACCAGGCAGATTTGTTTTTCGGAAGTATTTATTATTGCAATTTTCATCTGCAAAAAATGCCTGTATCACAACACCATTATCCCATATTTCACCCACCATATTAAAATCAGGGTATTCCTCAAGAATTCTTTCACACAAATAGGACATAAAAAGATAATCGGAATAGCCATATGTATCAAAACGGAAACCGTTAAGACCCGCATTTTCAATCCACCAAATGGCATTTTGAATAAGATACCTTCTGAGAAATGGATTGCTGTGATTTAAATCGGGCATGTGTTTATCAAACCAGCCATACTGCATCTTGTTCAGGTCGTATTTTGAAGCATAGGGGTCAAGCAATGTGGTTACTCTGAAATTCGAGAACATAAAACTGTCATGTTCGTGTGTCCAATCCTTAAATGGCATGTCCTTATAAAACCAATGTTCATTGCCAATATGGTTAAAAACCATATCTTTAATCACTTTTATGCCCTTTTTATGACACTCCTTAATCAGTTCTGAATATTTCTCGTTTGTTCCAAGCCGTGGGTCAACTTTGTAGTGGTCTGTAATGGCATAGCCGTGATACGAAGCAAAGGGCTGGTTGTTTTCAAGTACAGGGTTGAGCCATAATGCAGTTATTCCAAGATTATCCAGATAATCAAGTTTATTTATAATTCCTTGTATATCGCCTCCATGTCTGTAGAAGATAGAATCGCGGTGGCAGCGTACTTCGTTCATCCCTTTTATCACATCATTGCTAGTGTCCCCGTTTGCAAATCTGTCAGGTAATATCAGGTAAATCAAATCTTCTCTACCGAATCCCTTATGTGCCAAAGCTTCGCGTTCTCGATTTTTTATAATGTAAGGGTATGTCAATGATTTCTTTCCCTGAGTCAGTTTAAAAAATATTGTGCAAGGGACCAAGCTGTCTTTAAAGGATAAGTCTACAAAAGCATAATTGGGACTATCAGCAAAGCTTACACCGCTAATTATAACTTGTTCATTGTTTAACGAAAATCGCGTCTCCTTTAAATCTTTTCCATAAAAGCATAATTGCAGTTCATCCGATTTCATGCCTGCCCACCAGAATGGAGGGTCAACACGCACAATAGAAAAAGTTTGTGAAAAAAGGTAATGGGTAATTATGATGAAGAATATTAAGCTTATTATTTTTTTAAATGGAAAAGAAATCATTTGATAATTTGGTTGATAAAAAAATATTTATTACTAACTATTTTATTGTTTTCAAAAATAGATAAAATTTTCTTATTTATTGTTTTTTGAAATTATCAAGTCTAAAACACTTCATCGCTCTTCCCTCTTTTTTTTGTAGGACATACACCGACATTAAAATCATCTATAAGATTACAGTACATTACTCTTTTCGCTTATTGTGCTATGGTTTTACTAATACTATATTTATATTGAAGGAGAAATTATTAATAGATTAAAGTTATTTAACTAAAAGCAATTTTTAAAGTTTTTAAATATCGTATTGTTATGATTAAAATTAGTAAATAAATTAATAAAATAAAGAGTTTAAAAATAAATTAAAAAACAAAAAAAATGTATAGAAAACTTGCTGTAATCATTATTAATTCTACATTCTTAATTGAAAATCTGGCGATTTTTTCGAGAAATCATTATAGTAAAAAATAAATACATAGATAATAAAAAAAAAACAAAAAATTAGTTGAAAATATTTACAAAATCATATAATTATGAAAAATATATTTACCATTAAAAATATTAAAAGAAAATCTGTAAACTACTTATTTATAGTTACAGTGGTTCTTAGTTTTGTTTTTATACAAAATGTTAAGGGTCAATCCTATGGGACTCCTCTTTTTACAGAGGATTTCGGTACTGTCCCTTCGGGAGAAGATGCCAACAATTACAGAGGCCCAATTACAGGTAGAGGTTCCATTGGACAGGTTTACTGGTTATGGCCCTATACATGTTCAGGAACGGGGTGGAATATGTTATCAACACCACTGTTAGAAACATCTTTTGCTCTTAGTCTTCCAGCTGATGAAGTAGGTGTGACTAAATGGAGTTTTGTTGAATCAAGCAAACAGTCTGGTACGCCTTTTAATTCCTCATATCTGAATAATCCGAATTTTTCATGGTGTCTAAAAAGTTCAACATGGACTGGCCCAAACCCTTCTCAATGCTCCGGTACTTATATGAGATGGTACAATGTATGTGGCGAATGGAAACTGGGCTATTGGAAAAGATACAGATTGAGGGAAGCTGTTAGTTGCAGTTCGTGGAGTCCCAGAATGGATGATGGTGGATACGCACTCTCAATAAATCCCTATTATGTACATGACATGACTAACCAATGGCATGGTATCAACGGAACAAATCTTGACCACACACCTAATGATGTTAATGGCATGATGCTTATTGTTAATGCAGCTTTAGAAAAAGGTTTGTTTTATAAACGCAAAATTACTGGCTTATGCTACGGCTCCCAGTTTGAATTCAAATCATATTATGCCAATGTTTTAAAGCCATCTTCCTGTTCAGGTTCAGGGATAGATATTAATATCCGTTATGAAATATGGGACAGAGATCCCGGCGACGATGAATCCAATTCTACCATTAATGTTGGCGGAACTGCCTGTAACGGAGCTGTGTTACTTGCTCAAACAAACACTGGAAATATCGGTGAATCATCATCATTAACCTGGCATTCAAAATCATTGTATTTTACTGTTCCTCAAAACCAGGATGAAGTGTTTATTATTCTAAGAAATAATGGAGACGGTGGCTGTGGAAATGACCTTGCTATTGATGATATAACCTTTTCACCCTATATTCCTTTTACATTAGGTAATAATGCAATAACTGCCAACTTTTGCACTACAGGTATGATAACTCTTCAAGCCACAGTCGAATCGGGAAGCATTCCTGTGGGCATTCCATATTATTTTCAATGGCAACAGGCACAAATTGGTACTAATAACTGGACAAATGTAGGAAATGTTGTAAGTGATATTAACAACGCGTATATTGATATAAATGTAAGTGATGCAGGAGATAAAAAATACAGAATTATATCTGCAGCAAATACCCAAAATTTTAATAATTCTAATTGTTATGTTTCTTCTGAAGAGTTTAATGCAAGTGATTTTTCTGTTCCTACTGCTACATTGTCAGTAACTCAGGATGTTTGCGGTGATGCCTTATATTCCCCTATGGATGTAACATTCACTGTAAACTATCAGGGTACTCAATTCCCTTGGACTTATTACTACAAGATTAACGGAGGGGCAGAGCAATTTGAAACAGTTAACGACCCTAATATATTAAGTACAAAAACAATATCTATCACAAATAATACAACTGTCCAACTGACCAAAGTATCCACTTCGGCCTGCACCATAAATTTAAATTCAACAAAGGAGATAAACTATTCCATTCAGATTCCTGCACAGGCCATTCCAATTACAGGTCCTAATCCTGCTTGCATAGGAATCGAATCTGAGTTCAGTGTGCCTTTAATACCTGGAGCTGTATCCTATAACTGGGAAGTATCAGGTGACTGGCAGGTGGTTTCAGGACAGGGAACAAATGTGGCTACATTAAGAATAGGAACCAATCCAATGTCTGTTCAGGTATCGACAAGTAATTCATGTGGTACAAGTATTTTTACTTCAGATCTTTTTCAAACTACAAATAATTCACCATCTTCACCTTCCGATATATTAACAGCTAGTGGATTATGCTTCCCCTCATCTTCAACACCTGGAAATACTGATGTTACTTTTGAATGTTCAAATGTAATTGGGGTACAGAATTATATATGGGAATGGGATAGCCCGATTGAACTCGGAACACAGATAGCCGGGCAAACCGGTCAATATATGAGAAAAATTGTATTTTCTGTCCCTAACAATCTTGTGACTTTTAACCTCCGAGTAAGAACCCAAAATGGTTGCGGCGACGATAATGTAACCATAAAAGAGTTTATCCCAGACCGCATCGAAGCCCGATGTAAAAACATTACTGCCTATCTGAATGAAACAGGTGATGTATCTGTTACAGGAAATCAGATAGATAATCTTTCACACAGTCTGTGCGGCATTGAAACATTCAATGCAATGCCAAATACTTTTGCATGTAATAATATTGGCGACAATAATGTTGTTTTAACTATACAAGACAGCTCCGGTTATTCGGCTATATGTAGTTCTGTGGTTACAGTTATTGATACTGTGCCTCCTGTACTTATATGCCCTCCCGATATTTATATTGATCTCGATTCGGGCTTTTACACAGTTAGTGGTGTTAATCTCGGAGCTCCAACTATCTCAGATAATTGTGGCGTGGCCAGCATTGTGAATAATGCCCCATCTACTTATCAAATGGGTGTTACAAATGTTTCATGGACTCTTACTGATATTAATGGAAATGTGTCTTATGGCGTTCAGAGAGTTATTGTTAGTTATGTTGAAAATCCAATCGTTAATTTTCCAAGTGAATCATACATTATAAATATGGGTATCTTAATTAATAACCGTTCAAGTGATATTAAAACCCAGCTTAAACCCTATGGATTAATCTATGATTTAATTAAAAATTATAATGTGCCGGTTTTTTGGATTATAAACCCCAATAAAGTAAAAGACGGTGCTGATTTTACATATAATGGTACTAATTATAACGGTGGCACTTATTTTATTCATAAAAGCAACATAACACCAGATGTTTTAAACAGAATCTATTACTGGGAAAGTCTTGGAGTGATAGGAACATTTACTACATCACCAATAGTTTTAAATACTACATATAAATTAACATCTGTACCTTTCTGGACACTTGATGTTCAAAATGGACCTATTGCCTCAGAATACTTTAATAATGCAGGTATTCCGACAAGTGCTTACGAATGGCTGTCTCCTTCGGGATTAGGACCTTGTAATGATATTTTTGTTATGCCAAATACAAGTCCTATATGGAACAATTATGGGTTCCTCTACGATTGGAATCTGCTTTCCAAAGGGGCTATCTGGTCTGCTTGCAACACAGTAAGCCGCTTAGAAGGGATGTATAATCCTAACCAGAAATCGCAACAAACAAATTTCCTGGCAGAAAAATCATCAAATTATACAGGTTCGAGTACTTATGCTAACAATGCACTCGTTTATTCCTACAATCACTCCAACCCAAGCACTCCGTTTATATCAACAAATCCTACAGAATTTACTTTTTCACAGAATTATGGACCCAAATTAGTTTCCCCATCCGATCCAGTTGCACAGTTTATGGGTAATCCTGATTTAGCTTTAATAAATGGCTCTGAACAGGTATACCTTCCTGTCAAAAATGCAGGATGGAGAGCCACAACAAAAATAATTACGTATGACCCTACCCATAATAATGTGCCATCATTATCAAACGGACCAGCTGCATTAATGACTTATGGACGTGCTTATGGCGATCCTAACCGCGGTTTAGTCATGTACCAAGCTGGTTACACCTTAAACAAAGGAACAACAGGAGATGTCGTTGCCCAAAGGGCATTCTTTAACTGGAGCATTATTGCAAATATGGATAAGTCTCCAAAAGTATTAGCCGTTAATGGTTTACTTTCCGACAGAAGATTCATTTCTTTACCCTATCCGCAAAATTATCCCCTCTCTGTTGTTTATAATTCACCAGTTAGTGCTGAGTTTAATGTTGTTACATGGTCGTGTATCCGTATAGATAATGGAGAAGAATTTGGTACATTCAGCCCAAATGGTTCTCTCGGAGCTACAAATACTACGTTCACTCCCTCTGTTACTTACGATGAAGATGTCCCATGTTTAATAATTGTTACTGTTATAGACGAGTGTGGCAGAAAAGCATTTAATACCTTTCCTATTGTTGTTACTCCCGCACCACGTGCACCCGTACCTAAAGTTGATATGGGTTATATTTCAAGCACATGTGCACAACAAGGTTACAGCACTACTGTGAATCCAATGGATAATGATTTTGACCCCGATGGAGATCCTATGACTATTACAAGTGTTAATGGCATTTTTTCATCTAATGGAACATGGACAACCGACGGAAATACCATATCTTTTTTCCCTTCATTAAACTTCTTCGGCCCCACATCAGCTACATATACTGTCTGTGATAATACCCCCGTAGGCCCTCCTTTTTATGGCCCTCTATGTACCAGTTCAACTGTTGTGATTGGAGTCGGCACTCCAGATGCTGACGGATGTTACCCTGGCTCTTTTTATGGCTCAGACGGGAATACTAATGTTACACTCGAAACCCTCGTAACCCAAAGTGGAACAGGAGCTGTTCTAGAAGGAACGGCATTAAGTGATATGGAAAACACTTACGCGTCAGTTAATACAGATTACATTAATATGGGAACTTCTTATGGAAATAATATTATATTGGCAACATTAGATTTACTGAGAGCTAAAGATAAAATAAATATTTACTGGTCTAAATCATATATTGGTACTGCAAATATCTCAATACAATTAGCCACATCTGCTACTGGTCCATGGACAAACAATCAAACATTTACACTCTCAACCTCAGGTTCAGGAAGCAGTGTTTCAACTACCTCAACTTATACTATTCCTGATAATGTTAATGGCATCTCTCATATCAGAATAAGTGCAGGTACATATCCAACCACTAACTCGCCTGTATCTGTATGGCTTGATGCTTTAAACTATGAATATATGCATTGTATTCCTAATGTTCCTGTGGCAAATTCTGACTATGTGGATGTATTTGAAGACAACCTATTAATAATTGATGTTCTAGCCAACGATGTAAGCCCCGGTAACCTGCCTTTAAGTATTTCAATAACAAATCCGCCTCAACATGGAAAAATTAGTCTGAATACGGATAACACAATATCTTATATAAGCAATAATGATTACCCTCTCAACGGAAATAGCACAGATGCTTTTACTTACCTAATCTGTAACGCACAGGGACTATGTGCCTCAGCCAGAGTTAATATGAATCTTATTAACGATAATTGTAATGACGGCTATTACAGACCTGGAGGAAGCACTTTCTACTCAGTAACTTTTCAGGAATCCGGCAATAACTCAGTACCTGATAATTATCTCAACCAACAAAGCAAAACTACAAATTATGGAAGTAATTCTACTTGGATAATTGGTAAAAAACCAAGTAAATCAAGAAGAGCTGTTGTTAAATTTGAAAATATAAATACCATTCCAGTAGATGCAGTTATTCAAAGTGCTATTTTCTCAATCTACGAAACAGCAACAAGTGTTACAAGCACATCAGATATTACATTGAATTTTCATAATCTTACAGAATCCTGGGCAGAAACTTCTTCTACATGGAAAAAAAGAAATTCTTCATCAAACTGGTTAAACTCAGGTGGTTCGTATGTTTCAACTCCTTTCTTAACCAGTACTATTAATAATACAATAAATGTATGGAAGAATTTTGATTTAACAAATATGGTGCAACAATGGGTAAAAACAGCCACAAACGGAGGTAGTGATAACAATGGATTTATCATAAAACAGGCAGTAGAAACAACAACGGATATGACCTGTACTTTTGCATCCTCTGAATATTCAACAACGACTAAACGACCAAAACTTGAAATTACCTATTCCGTACCTTTCCCGTGTACTGCTGTACCTAATAGAGCTCCAATGGCAAACCCCGACAGAGGTGAGACTACATCAAATACCAATGATACCATTGATGTACTTTCAAATGACATTGATCCTGATGGCTCTCCCCTTACTATAAACAGTTTAATCGGGCCATTTACAGGTGGCAATGCAATAATATTGAACAACAAGGTGATTTTTATACCTGATGGTACTTATTCTGGCATAAGCAGTTTCATGTATGTTGTTCGGGATGCTAATGGATTAAAAGATACTGCTTTTGTTTATATTGATATTGAAAACATACCACCCTTCACCAATAATGATACAATTACAATAAATTCAAATACTATCAATAATAATATAAATGTATTGGCAAATGATGTACATAAAGACGGCCCAAATCCGATGTCATTTTCAATAATTACCCCACCTCTTCATGGTTCAGCTTTAATATTAGACTCAAATATTGTATATTCTCCAAACCCTAATTATACAGGTAGAGATACAATTTTTTACAGTATTTGTGAACCTCCAGATTCAAGCGATTGTACAAATACATTAAGGTGTAGTGAGTCCATGCTTACAATTATAGTAAGGAATCAGTCGCCTGTTGTTAATGATGACTATTATAGCATATCTCCTTGCTTCCCATTTTTAATGAATATTGTAGAAAATGATACCGATCCTGAGAACGACATTATTAAAGTTAACAGCATAAGTACATTAAGTAAACCATTTGCAGGTTCTATCTTAAATAATTTCGATGGAACAGTATTGTATTTTCCAAACTCTGGATTTGTAGGGGAAGTTACATTTACCTACGACATTATTGATATGGGTAAGCCAGCAGAAATTTCTTCCAATCAGGCAACAGTAACTATAAATGTTGTTAATCCTATAAATTCACCACCTATAGCTAATGACGACACATTGGAAATGATGTATAACTCTACCAATGAAGTTGCTGTGCTCGACAACGACTATGATTCCGATTGGCAAGCTAATTTTATTCCTGAAATAACTGAAATGCCAACTCATGGGGTTGCCAATGTTTTGTCAAACGGTACTATTGAATATACCCCAAACACCAATTTCTGGGGCATTGACAGTCTCAGCTATAAAATATGCGACACCGAAATTAGTAATTATGCGGATTGCTCAACCAATGAAGGTTTATGCGATGATGCCAATGTTTTTATAATAGTTTACAGACCAAACCAGAATGCTGTGCTTTTAAATTCAAATATACCCATTAATGCCAATGTTTGCAATGAGGTTAGCCCAATCGTTCATATTGAACCTGGAACTGGAGGTGGCATTGGTGCAAAAGATATTTATGAATACACAATTAACAATGGCATGACATGGCAGACATATAATTCGGGAGATCCCATCAACTTACTTTCAGCCACATCAAATGTCATGATTCGTGTAGAACGTACAGGTGGTAGTTGGGGTATAGCAACCACCCCTGACACAATTTATAGAATTCAAATGGCAGACCCACTTGTTGCCCCAGTAATACATCAAATTTATCCTATAAACCAGACATCAATTTGTCCGGGAACTAACGTATCAGCTTCAATTCTCCCAGGTTCAGGTGGTTCTGATGGTGCATTTGATAAATTCGAATACAGTTTAAATAATGGTTACACATGGGAAAATTATTCTTCGGACTCAATATTACAAACAGATAATGCTATAAATAAAATTATTATTCGTGCCAATCGATTTGGGGGTAATTATGGTTGCCAATCTACTGGTATTAATACTATCTCAGCATGGGATGTGCTTCCAAGACCACCTGTGCCAATAGCTGAAGTAATACAACCTACTTGCACCAATCCTTCAGGTACTATACTACTGACTAATTTACCTTCTAATCAATGTATTATTAATCCTGTAGGCATTATTGTAACAAATTCCAATCAGGTTTCTTTGCCTGGTATTTTTCCAGGGTATTATACCTATACAGTAAAAGATATTGTATCAGGTTGTATCTCCGAACCAGCATATGCTGAAGTAAATCAGCCCCCTGGTACTCCCGCTCCTGTTAATGTTTCAGGCGGCGCAACATTATGTGGGGGCACAGGTGTAACCCTTACAGCATCAGGTGGTACAGGTGGAACAATTTATTTTCAGGGTACATCAAGCGGTGGAACAAGTACTTCAATGCCAATAGATTCAAAGTTCGTTTCTTTGTCTGGAGTTTATTATTTCAGAGCTTTAGCAAGCAATGGTTGCTGGGGAGATGAAGGACAAGCTGAAGTGATTATACTTGATACTTTATCTCCATTTACTCCATTAGAAATGGGACAGGTATTGCAAGCTTTACCACAGGGTGGTTTGGTTAACAGTTCGAGTAATTCGGACTGGGCTAACCAAACCTGGCTTTTGCTAGATGCTAACGGGTTCCCTGTGTCGTATATGTCTTTACCAGACGATACTACTCATGTTCTTATTTATAAAGGTCAATGCGTAACCCCTGTAATTGAAGTATTTAGTGACAGTAAATGCAAAAATCTTACTCTGGGCGAAGGAACAAGCTT
>CAZVOS010000041.1:0-10271 GCA_964628845.1 uncultured Bacteroidales bacterium
CGCCATAGACATCATAAACAGCATGCGGATTTAATTTATCTAATTGTTCAATATGGCGGTTTGTAAGACCTCTCATAAGTGTCCAGAGACCTACAGGACTATAGCTAAAAGACCTGTCGATACGTTGTTCGTACTGAAAACCAAACTGGATATTATGATTTTTTATGTCGGCTTGTGCACTGGCATTAATACCGATTTGTGAGCCATTAAATACGGAATAATCGTTATATTGTGTACCCGTATTAGCCCATAAGCCAGAATAAACTGAATAAGGTTGCTGACCATTTAATAAAGCGCCACCATTTTGAACCAGTGTAGAGTTATAGTAATGGGGGAATGTTTCATTGTACAGACCATAATACTGAGAAGTATAATTGGCTAATTCAGGGTTTATATCACTTCTTTCGTAATCATAAAGAGTATCAGCAAAACCATTGTGAACATACACATCATTAAATCCTAATACTGTATCAGAGCCCAATTCATAGGATTTTATCTTGTGGGTAGTAAATTTCCCAACATATCCATAATTAAATAAATTGTCTTTATGATTTTCGTTCTGCACAATTTGTTTATAATTTGAATAATCTGCTTGTATGGAGTAAGAAATGTTTTTAATAATTGATGTTGAGCCGGTATCAGCAGGAAAGCGTTGTGTAAAACGTCCATAAACACGCCATGTGTTATCGATGATCTGGGGATTGTTTTTAAAATTATAAAGAGAATAATTATATATATATGAACGTCCATAATTATAATCAACAGAGCCACCAAATGTTAAAGTTGTATTTGGGGCTGTTCTAACGTCAATTTTACCTGCCAGATTAACACCGTTGTTTCTGATATTTTGACGGGCTTTTACGTTTTCCATATCACTTTTTCTGATAAACTCAGAGTTTTGATAAGAGCCATAACCTAAGCCAGTAGGTCTTAAGGGATTTTCTTCAAGATATTGAAGTGTCTCATCTTTAATTTTCCAGTTACCTATAGCAGAAGGGCGACCATCTTTAACTGTTGACAATTCACCTGATACAAAAAAACCTAATAATGAGCTTGACTGAGTAGTATCTTTTCCTTTGATAAGAGGCCCTTGAATATTAAAACCTAAAAGATTATAACCATATTTATCGAGTAATTCTGAGGTAACATATTCGAGTCCGCCCCCAAAAGTACGTGCAGGACCTTTAGTAGTAATGTTAACAACACCACCTGTGGCATCTCCATATTGAGCAGGCATACCGCCGGTTAATACGGTAACCTGGTCGATAGCTGACTGAGGAATACCAGAAGAGCCCCTTACTCTAACGCCGTCAATATATGTCACGGTACCTTCGGTACGGGCACCCCTTACGCTTCCCATTTCGCCGTCGGCAGAGAATACACCACCAACGGTAACTGCTACTGATTCAGCAGAGCGGCCCGGCATCTTTTTAATTTCTTCGGAAGTCATTGTACCACCCGAAGATGTCTGGTCTTTTGAAATAAGAGGTACAGCATATTCTGTAACAATAAATTCTGTCAGAACTTCAGCCGTAGATTCCATTGTTATATTCTTAAAAGTAATCTGATCTGGACTAATAATAACACCTGTAACCATAATGGGTTTAAAGCCAACAGATGATGCCTTTAAGTCGTACCTGCCAGCAGGAACAGGCGAAATACGATATCTGCCATCAATGTCTGTACTAGTACCCCCTACCTGTTTGCCCCCAGATTCAATAACAACATTGGTAAATGGGATGGGTTCTTTAGTATCAGCATCTGTAATTTTACCCTGTAAAGAGCCTTGTGCCTGCGAAAATACCATTGTTCCATACAACACACAAATAATTGCGAAGAGTAATTTTTTAATCATAATTTATTGTTTTATGTTAAATTTCAACATTAAATATTTCATCATTTTTGAAGTCGGTAAAGATATATATAATTTTTTTTTTGAAAACATTTTTTTTTAATTTCTGATTAATTTCATTCTATTTATTTAGTAATGAGGTCTTTTTAAAATTTCTGAATAAATAACAGCTTTTCTTATATCGAAATCTTCATAAAATATTTTCTCATTATTAGTTGTTTCATCAATAGAATTTGTTTTATAAGCATTATCCTGGGTCTTTTCAAAATTTATTCTTTTGTTATCGTTAATATATGTATCTTCCAGACTGGCATACTGGTTAAAATTATAATCAGTAGCGCCTTCATAAGAAGCATATTTTGAAGTTGCAGAAGCAGGTTCATAATTATATTCTGGTGTAACTGTTTCGACATAATCATCAACTTGCTGTGGTTGAGGCATTTGTTGTTTACCACTTATTATTTCTTCAAGTATTTTTTTGAAATCGTCTAACTCCCCAGCAGGTTTAGGTTTTTCTGATTGGGAGGTTTTAGGAGGTGTTTGTGGTTTTTTCTTTTTGTTAAATGCTTTTATCAAGCTCGAAACAACCCAGATGACAACAATAATTATATAAACAATCTTTTCGTCCATTTTTTAATAATTTTAATGTAAAAATATAACTATCAAAGTTAAAACAAAAGTCATAATCAGATATCGGTTTGTTTTGATAAGGAAATGGTAAAAGTACAAATTTATTTGAGTTGCTGAAGAATTTCTAATATTTTTTCTCTTTTCCTTCTCGATACAGGTATTTCTTTTCCATCATTCATAATGATGCTGCCCCCATCTGTTTTAATATAACTTTTAACATATTTAAGATTTACCAGATGAGATTTGTGAGGGCGAAAAAAATCGCTGTCAGACAATAGTTCTTCGTGCTCTTTAAGTGTTTTGGATATCAGCATGGTGGTGCCATCTAAAAAGAAGAATTTTGTATAATAGTCGTCAGATTCACAACGTATTATATTTTCGGTGTCAACTATATGCATGCCTTCTTGTGTAGAAAGGACTATTTTTTTTGATTTCTTCTGGTTTTTAATTTCATTTAAAATAGTTTTTATATTGTGCACATCGAAATTTTCTGTACTTAAATTCTTTTTCACTTTTTCTACAGCATTAATCAAATCATCTGATGCTATGGGCTTGAGGAGATAATCCATTGCATTATATTTAAATGCTTTAACAGCATATTCTTCGTAAGCTGTTGTAAATATCACAAAAAAGTCAATCTCTTTGAATTGTTCCAATAATTTAAAACCATTTCCATCGGGCATTTGTATATCCAGAAAAACCATATCGGGTTTATAACGGTTGATATCTTCGAGGGCTGCTTCGTAGCTATCGGACATTGTAACAACCTCTACCTGAGGACAATACCTTTCGAGCATTAAATGGAGTGTTTCGCGAGAGTTCTGCTCATCGTCAACAATAATTGCTTTTAACATATTTTCATTTTTCATCAAAAATATACTTTTTTGATGAAATTTAAAAATAAATCATTAATGTCCGATAAAAAATTTAAACAATTTTTTTATAATATTTCGGTACGCTGTACCTAAATATTCTTGATTTGATATATTTTTTACAAATATAACGGGACGCTGTCCCTAATACCAAACCGCTAACAAGAAAAATGAAATTGAAATTGTTAGCTGGTTTGGTTTATACCGACTGACTATCAATCTTAATATAAGAACGAAGTGAATTATATTAAGTAACTTGATAGCAAGTCGGTATAAGAAGATTATAATTAATAAAAAAATCACTACTGACCGACTAAATTTTTAAACGTTAAAATTATTTGTTCGGGATTCCTCTTCGCCAAAAACGAATCGGAATGACAGTCAGTTAGTTTTTTAAAAATACTTATAAGCCAATAAATGAATAAATCTTCTTTTTTGTAATTACCTTTATTATACAAGGTTTTTGTTTTCTTATCTGCAGGTTCTGATATGACATGGATATATAAATATTTTCTAATGAAAGCATTCTGCCTGTCATATCATATATTAATATATCAGCTTCTTCACCTGTCAGGTTTTCAAAGTACAAAGATGATGATTCAGAAATATAATGAACGTTAGAAGAAGAAATCTTGAAATTTTTTACATCAAGCCAGACATCTTGTATTTTTTCGAACATGATATCGTTGTTGGTATTGTAATCTATTGCATGTGTCCACATCAAATACAGGTAAGAGTTTTCGAAGAAAAGGCATGACTGTGTATCATTTGTTGCGGATGGCACATCATAGTTTTCTTCGTTTTCCCACGAAATGAGGTCGCTACTGGTGCGATAATAGAGTTGGTAAATACCTCCAATATTTTTAGAGTAAAACACCATATATTTCACTCCGTTCCAAGCACAATAAGGGTCGTGGGAATTACCATTGAACGTAAGTTTGCTTGACGTATTCCAGTTTATCAGGTCGGTTGTTGATTTGCAATAAATATCATAATTGCCGCTGACATTCTGGTGCCAGACAGCAAGAAAAGTATTATTGTTTCTACATATTCTGGGTCTGAATCCGCTTGAATTCACCATGAACTTATTTTGGTCCCACACATATCCATCATTGCTTTGTGCAACAAAAATACCGCCGCCTGATTTAAGGTATATCATTACAAAATTTCCTGATACACCTACTATCACAGTGGGGTCGTAGTAATTATCTGTTAAATTCCAACCTAAGTCTGATTTTACTTTTTGGTTCCATATATAACCATCAGCGCTAGCGATATGATAGATGGCATAATATCCGCTTTCGTTAGAGGCATAATATAGATGAAGACTATCATTATGAAAAAGCAAAGTGAAAGTGGACTGATTTGCAACATCGCTTAGAACAGGAAGGGGTGTCGACCATGTAAGGCCACCATCATCAGAAAATGTGATTAGTAAATCGCCCGACACCCAGTCGGGGTTCCTTTCAATTATTGCTGCAATCCTTCCACTTGGCATCCTGCACATCCGGCCAATTATGTCGTTATCTGTACCACCAGAAACTATAACTGATGCATTAATGTTGTTGCATGACAATAATAAAAAAATAAAGAGAATAAGATTCTTGCTAAGGGATACTAATAATTTGAAGATTTTGGATTTATTCATAAATAATTAGAAGTGTGTTGATTTGTATTTGGTGATTCGTAATTACAACTCAATAAAAGGCAGCAGCACATCTACTCTTGTACCTGCTACGGTACCATCAGCATCAACTATATCGCTAATACTGATTCTTTTTTGTTTGATATTTTTTTCTTCGAAAAGATTGAGGCGGTCGGTGGTTATGGCTATTCCTCTGGATGAATGGCCTAATCCGCTTTCTCTTTTAATACGTGCTGCCACCTCCCGTCCTACCCCATCATCTTCAACAATACAAACAATGTTTTCGTTAGTTTGTTTGAAGGTAATTTTTATATGTCCAATTTCTTTTTTATGCATGATGCCATGCAAGAGGGCATTTTCTACAAAAGGTTGCACCAGCATAGGTGGTACGCCAATAAATTCGCTGTCTATTGTATTATCCACATGAATGGAATATTCAAATTTATTCTGAAAGCGTATTTTTTCGAGGTCGAGGTAATGAGAAAGGATTTTAATCTCGTTCATAAGAGGCACATATACTTCGCGGGTACCGGTAAGTATGAGCCGCATGAGCTGCGAAAGCTTACCCATAAATTGTATGGCTTGGTCTGTATTATTTTTTAAAATAAATGTCTGAATGGAATTAAGTGTATTAAAAATAAAATGAGGGTTCATCTGCAAACTCAATGCTTTTTGTTTAAGTTCGAAAACCTGTTTTTCGAAGAGCAGCTTTTGTTTTTCCCAAAGGTGTTTTTTACGTATCTTCTGGTATCTGTCGAAGATGTAAACAGAGAGAATTATTAAAATTAAAAATACTATTGACGCTTTAAACCACAAGGTACGCCACCATACATTTTGTATATTTAAAAATATGTTCAATTCATCTTTAGCCCAAAAGCCCTGACTGTTTGTAGCTTTTACTCTGAAAATATAATTCCCTGGTGGCACATTGGTGTATTCGGCATAGCGTCTTTCTGCATCGGTATAAGTCCAATCCTTATCAAAATTATCGAGTTTAAAGGCATATTTTATTTTTTTAGGATTGGTATAGTCCAAAGCTGCGAATTCGAACGAAAAGAAATTGTCATAATAGGTTAAAATAATGGTATCTCTGTTCTTATATTGATATTGTTTTGGCTTATTAAAAACCTTAAAAGCTGTAATTACAGTTTTGGCTTGCATTTGGTTTTCGATAAATTTTTCTGGTTCAAACATATTAAATCCTTGCATACCTCCAAAGAGTAATTCGCCACTTTTTAATTTACAAGCCGCTCCCAGATTAAACTCGCTGCTTTGTATCCCATCCGTTATATCGTAATTGACAAAAGTTTCAGTACTTTTATTGAAACGGGATAAGCCAAAATTGGTACTTAACCACAAATGACCTAAATTATCTTCGAGGATATTATAAACAATGTTATTGGCTAAGCCCTCGTTTTCGGTATATATTTTAATGGTTTGCGATGCCATATCAAATCTGTTTAGTCCTCCGCCCATAGTAGCAATCCAGAATATGCCCTCCTTATCTTCATAAACCGAGAACACCCTGTTATTAGATAAGGAATTGAAATTATGAACGTTATGATAATAATTTTCGAACATCATATTATCAATATTTAACCTCGACAAGCCATTGTAGGTACAAATCCATAAATACCCCTTTTTATCCACATACAAATTATATATAATGTTATTACATAATGAATTGGGAACTTCCGTATTGTGATAAAAGTTAATTATAGTATCTTTTTTTCTGTCGTATTTAACCAAACCATTAAGGGTACCGAACCAGATATTCTTGTTTTTATCTTCGGCAACCGACCACACCTGATTACTGGCTATTGGGTTAATATTATTTTCCTTATTAAAATGCTGAAATTTGTTTTTATTCACATCTAATCTATTTATACCTGCGTCGTATGTGCCTATCCAAAAATCGCCCTCACTGTCTTTGAATATTGTACGTATTTGATTTGAACTGATTGAATTGGGGTTATTTGTTTTTTTTGTAATGAACGAAAATTTTCCTGTAGTTTTATCATATATATTTACTCCTTCATCGGTACCAAGCCAAATTTCTCCATTGTCATTTTCGTAAATACTCCATACAGTATTGTTATTCAATGTATTAACATTTCCCTGTATGTGGTAATAATGATAAAAAAGATTTGAATAATTATCAATTCTGTTAATGCCTTTGGCAGTAGCAATCCATATATTTCCAAATCTGTCCTCTGTAAAAGCATTGATATAATCATTGCTGATGCTTTTATCTTTTCCTGATATATGGCGGAAAACTTTAAAATTATCGTATTCGTAGTCATATAAATTAACACCGCCACCATTGGTAGCTACCCATAAGTTATTTTTACTGTCGACAAAGACTGAAGTGACAAAATTTTCACTTAATGAATTTGTTTTTTCTGGAATATTTCTATAGCATTTAATTTCTTTTGTTTCGGTATTATATCTTATAAGCCCCAGAGGTGTGGCAGCCCAGATAAAACCATAAGTATCGAAAATCATTTCATATATTGTATCTGATATGGATACCTGAGGTGTGGTTTCTCTGTTAAAAAAAATTTTACTTCCTGTTAAAATGTCGTATTTAATACAACCCCTGTCGGTGCCAAGCAATAAAAATATTTTATTTAAGAAACAAAGAGAAAAGACTTTTGGTGAATAATCATCGAACAATTCAATATTAAAGAAAGTATTTGTTCTGATATCAAATATATTTAATCCATTATTGGTACCAATATAAAGTAAATCATTCGAATCACCTAAAATAGTGTTTATAGTGTCGCTAGTTATTGCATAGGGATTGTTTATATCTTTTTTATAGTGTTCAAATTCGAGGGTGTATCTGTTGAGTTTATTAAGACCTTCTTCTGTTCCGAGCCATAAGAAGCCACTTTTATCCTGATATATACAGCGTACTGTTTCGTTGCTGATACTTTTTTGTGGCATATCTCTCTGTGGGCGGAATATTGTAAATTTATACCCATCAAATTTATTTAAGCCATCCCAGGTGCCAAACCACATAAAATCATCCTTATCCTGAAGAACAGCAAAGACTGAATTTTGAGACAAACCTTTATCAATTTTAGCCCATTCAGTAGAAAACCTTTGAAAATTAATGGAATTGTCGGTTTGTGCAAACGAATGTATATAGGAGGTAAGCAATAAAAGAATAAAAGCGTATAAATGCCTCATAAATAAATTATGTTTTTTGTGGCTTGGGTTTCGATTTTTTTAGTTTTGGCTTGAAGAGTCTTTTCAAAAATGGGTCTTCGGGTTTGCCTGCCATAAGACGCTCTGCACGTTTGCGGCTCTGTTTCATCCTTTTGCGTGTTTCTTTGGTTTGTATATCCATGTGTCTTTTTTGAGCCAATTTGTATTGTTTTTCATCTTCTTTTCTTCTTTCTTCCTGCATTTGCTCTATTTTATCGGCACTCTGACTGGCCCCTTTAATTTTCTTCTGGCATGATGACAGAAAGGCACTTAGCACTATAATAAGTACAAAATTTATTATATGTTTAGTTAATCTCATTTAGCGAATATTTAAAAAAGAACATAATTAATAAAAATTACTAAATTTACAAACAAAATAAATAAAGATTTTTCTTGTTTATACTATTTTGGTCAAAATAATGAAATTTATTCATAAATCATTCTATTTTAAAACGTTTATTTTCGTTTTTATTTTATTGCTTTATACGCAATGCCGAAAAAATGATGACCCTGTGCCTTATGTATATGTTAATTTCTACATCAGTTTAAACTCTCCTGAATTTGCATCCTTAACCTCTGTTGGTGGCTGGTCGTACGTAACAGGTGGTTACAAAGGCATTATTATTTACCGCAATTCTATTGATGAGTTCTGTGCTTACGACAGGGCATGCCCTTACCATCCCACTACAGGATGCAATTATGTTTATGTTGAGTCCAGCGGCATCACTGCACTTGATTCGGTTTGTGGTTCGCGTTTTTTACTTATGGATGGCAGTGTGGTTAACGGCCCTGCAACCCTATCACTTTTACGTTATAAAACGTATTACTCGGGCTCAAACGTGCAAGTAACAAACTATTAACTAATCTATTCAATGGTTTTCAAAGCATTCTTCATCTTAAAATTTACTTTTTTGCTTAGTCTTTGTTTTCAAACTAATTTTTTGAATGCTCAGGACACTACTCAAAGCAAGCAAGATACTAACTACTACCGCTATTGTGTTCAGGAACAGTTTGAGAATTTTTCGGAACCAATTTTCACAGCTATCGACACCTCCCTAAATTTGTTTCAAAGATATGAGCCGCTCAGTTCCTGTGCTTTTTTGGGCAACAGTGGTAAAGCATATAAGAATCTTTTATTCGAAACCCGCTTTAATCCGGGTTTTAATTTGGGAGAGCATGTGTACAGACAGTATTTCCCCGACAGAGAAGAACTTCTTTATTATGATGTCAGTTCGCCCTATACCGATTTGTATTATGTGATGGGTGGAAGCAAAGAACAGATTCTCAAAGTGCTTCATACCCAAAATATAAACAAGTTGTTTAATGTGGCTTTAAATTTCAATATCATCAGTTCGCCTGGTACATACAGGAGACAAAAGACAGATATAACAAATTTTATCTTAAACACAAATTACAGAACTAAAAACAAAAGGTATACACTTTTGGGCAACATTATGGCTTATAAATGGTACAACAACGAAAATGGCGGGCTGTATGACCTAAGCGATTTTACCACACAATTGCTCACACGTACCGACCTCTTTGATGTGAAGCTTAGCAGTGCCCAGAACCGTGTTAAAGAAAACAGCGTTTTCTTAAGACAAGAAATTGGCTTTAATAAAACTCATACTACAGACAGTCTTATTTCTCCGGATAAATCGAATTTCAACACAAAACTCAGCCACACGCTTAAGTACAATATCAATTCATTCATGTATATTGACGAAAACCCTTCTGCTACTTATTATAATAAAATATACTTTGATACTGTCTATACAGGCGACTCAACACATGCCAATATTTTAAGTAATGAGTTGGCCTTAAGTCAGATTTTTTTCAGAAACAAACAAAAAGAAGCTGTGCTGTTTGCTGATATAGCACTCGAACATCAGTACACAGACCACAGGCAATTTATCACTAGCATGCTCGATTCGCTGATAGCTGTTAAAAAAGAAAAGGGCTGTATCAGTCAATACATAGCAAAAGCACAAGTCCAGATAAAACCTGCCTTGGGTTTTAATATCAATTTAAATGCATATCAAATAATAAATGGCTTCAA
>CAZVOS010000042.1:0-10270 GCA_964628845.1 uncultured Bacteroidales bacterium
AAACGATTTGGCAATGATTGTTACTCCTGAAATACTTCCTAATATTAATACATTATACCTTTCGTTCAATGCAAAAAAACAAGCCTGGATAACACAAGCAAATATTGTTTTAGGTACGTTAAGCCAGCAAGACGATACCAATTCTTTTGTCGCTTTAAAAAACTTTAACATTACTGATAATTTTCAAACCTATGATTATTATTTTAATAATTATGGAGACACTGATAAATTTATTGCACTTAAGTTGCAAACAAACGAAAATAATGCGGCTGTTTTTATTGATGACATTATAATTGATACACTCCCTTCTTGTATCCCTCCCTATGCCCTTACAGCTCAAAATATTACGTTAAATTCAGCAGAATTGACATGGCAGGCAAGTAACAGTGAAACATTATGGCAACTTGAATATGGTAACGAAAATTTTATTCAGGGTACAGGAATTTTTGAAGTGGTGACAAATAATTCTTTATTAATTAATGGACTAAATGAGGGAACAACATATGAATATTATGTGAGGGCTATCTGCGACAACCTGACAGGTGACACAAGCAATTGGACTGGTCCTTATACATTCACAACAGCATGTAATATCCCACAAACACCATTTATTGAAACCTTCGAAGGTGTATTTCCCCCTATTTGTTGGCAATTGCTAAGTGGCTCAGGCAACTGGAGCGTTTATCCCTCTGCAGGTGGTTATGGCAACAGCAGCCGCTCTGCCATTGCTAACTTTTACAATATTCATGGCAATGTGCCTTTCGATTTAATAAGTCTTGAATTTGATGCACTGCAAACCGATAAACCTCGCCTCATATTTGATTACGCCTATGCAACATTTATTAATGAAACGGATGAATTACAAATATTTTATTCTTTAAACGGAGGTAATACATATACTTTGTTACAAAATATTCTTGGCGGCTTAACGGGTCCTTTAAATACAGGTGGAGCTTCTGTCAATTACTTTGTACCTGATGCCGCACAATGGGCAACAAAAATTCTTGAACTCCCCTCAGGTACAAATAAAGTCAATTTTAAAGCAAAAAGTAGTTTTGGTAATAATTTATACATTGATAATATCATCATATGCAACAATTATGAATTTGTTGATGATGCTGAAATATGTACAGGTGATTCTTATTTATGGAGAGGACAGACATATTCTCAAACAGGTTTATATTACGACAGCTTACTCACCGAATTTGGATGCGACAGCGTATATGTACTTAATCTTTTGGTAAGCAATTATTTACCAGTAAATGTGACCGTTAATTCTAACCCTGCCAATCCCGTTTGCTCTGGTGCAGAGGTTCTTTTTACTGCTGTACCTGTTAATGGAGGAGCAATGCCAATTTATGAATGGAAAATCAATGGAATTATACAAGGAACTAACAATCCTACATTTAGTACAGATACTCTTACGGATAATGATACTGTCGTTTGTATATTAAATTCAAATGCTATCTGTTATACTGGCCCCTTAACAGCAACAGATACTATGTTTATGGATGTCCTTCCTAACCCTGAAGCAGAAGTTAGTATTCACGCCTCAACGGGTACTACAATTTGTGAAGGCACAGAGGTTATCTTTACTGCCACTCCTGTAAACGGTGGCTCAAATCCTGTCTTTGAGTGGAGAATTAATGGCAATGCTATTGGAACTAACAGCCCTACTTTTACTATTGATACATTAAACCCCAATGATGTGGTTAATTGCCTAATGACTTCTGATGAATTATGTGTGATAAATTCCCCTGTGTTTTCAGATGCTTTGTATATGACTGTCAACCCCATATTGCCTGTAAGTGTTTCGATAGTAGCCAACCCATCTTATCCCGTTTGCAAAGGTACCAATATTGTATTTACTGCCACACCAATTAATGGGGGAACTACACCAGAATATCAATGGAAAATTAATGGTATTAATGTCGCTAATAACAATGCAGTATTATCTTGTGATACCCTATCCGATAATGATGTTGTAAGCTGTGTGCTCGTTTCAAATGCAGAACCCTGTGCTGAGGGTACTCCTGCTGTATCTAACGAGATAAGCGTTACCATTTATCCTTTAATAGATGTAGATGTGACTGTTGAAGCTAATTCTGGAAATATTATTTGTGAAAATGATTCTGTGAGCTTTACTGCAACACCTCTAAATCCTGGTACAACGCCTGTATATCAATGGAAAATTAATGGAAATGATGTGGGAACTAATAGTAATATATTTACAACAAACCTTTTGCAAGATGGAGATATTGTTACATGTATTTTAATTTCCAGTGCTTTCCCATGTACATCAAATAATCCGGCAACATCTAATCCCATAGTTATGACTGTGACACCCGGCTCCCATATCAACATTTCAATTAATGCTGATACTCTTGGACCTGTTTGTTTTGGTACTCCCATTAACTTTTCTGCCATACCCCAGAATGAAGGGAATAATCCTGTGTATCAATGGAAGATAAATAATATTGATGTGGGCAACAACAGCCCTTATTTTTCTTGTGATACTCTTACCGATAACGACATGCTTAACTGTGTATTATTGTCAGATATTTCTACATGCCCAATAGGCAATCCTGCGTTATCAAATACTCTTACTGTAGATATTAATCCTATCTTAGCAGTAAGTGTTAGCATCAATGCAAGTCCTTCGCACATAGTTTGTGATTCTACAATGCTTACTTTTACAGCCTCTGCAGTTAATCCCGGCTCAAATCCAATGTATCAATGGAAATTAAATGGCAACGATACAGGTACTAACAGCCCTGTTTTTATATCTGATGCCTTACAAGATGGTGATGTGGTGAGCTGCGTTCTGACATCTGATGCAAGCCCTTGTGAAACAGGCAACCCTGCTACTTCCAATACTATTGTTATGCAGGTAAACCCTAAATATTACAATACCCAATATGATACAATTTGTAATGGAAGTATATATTTCTGGAGGGGTAATAATTATACATTAGCGGGTACATATTATGATAGTTTGCTAACAGCCAATGCTTGTGATAGTATTTATTCACTGAACTTAACTATTATGCCTACGTTTATTCATACAGAATCAGAAAGTATTTGTTTTGGTGAAGTCTATAACTGGCATGGAAACAATTTTACTGCACAAGGAACTTATTATGATACACTGCAAACTGTATATGGCTGCGACAGTATTTTTGTACTGAATCTGTTTACAAAACCCAAATTCTTCTTTACCGAAAGTATTAACTTATGTGATGGGGATACTTTATTATGGCATGGACAAACCCTTTCTACAACTGGTAATTATTATGACAGCTCACTTACAACATTAGGATGTGACAGTGTATATCAAATACAATTATTTATTGTTCCAAGTTATGAATTTATACAGTATGATAGCATTTGTGATGGAGATGATTTCTATTGGAGGAGTAATTATTATTCTGCTCAGGGCATATATTATGATTCTTTACTAACAAATATGGGTTGCGACAGTCTTTTTATATTAAACCTTTCTGTAAACCCCGTTTATGAAAATACTGATTCCATTGTAATATGTAATGGAGAATCTTACGATTGGCAGGGTAATACCTATGTTGCTCAAGGTATCTATTATGATTCTCTGTTAACCCAAAATGGCTGCGACAGCATTTTAATACTAAAATTAAACCTGACAATTATTGATATATCTGTTTCAGAAATTAATGCCACACTTACAGCCAATACAAGTGGTGCATTGTATCAATGGGTTGACTGCGATAATGATTATGCACATTTACCAGGAGAGAACTCTGATATTTTTATACCCGACATAAATGGTAATTATGCTGTAATTATAACTCAAAATGCTTGTACCGATACATCCGACTGTTATTTGGTGGATGATGTGTCGTTAAATGAATTGTCTCTAAAACCAAATATTGAAATATATCCCAATCCTAATAAAGGTGTATTTATTTTAAAAAGTAGTGAAAACGTACACATAATTATTTATGATTTATTAGGAGGTATTTTATTTGAGAATAATTTTAAGGAAGGGCTACAAACATTCGATTTGAAGCACTTCCCAAATGGTATTTATATTTTAAATGCTGTTGGAGAAAACACTTTTGTTAATAGAAAAATAATAATTCAAAAATAACATAGACAATAAAAACTTAATTTTGTCCTGAAAATCGAATTATTATAAAGTGTTTCAAAAACTGTTTCAAAATGAAGATATCTTATAATTGGTTAAAAAAGTTTATTGATATTGATATTCCTGTCGATGAACTCTCTGCTATGTTGACAGATTGCGGTTTAGAAGTCGAATCTCTTGAAGAGTATGCATCTGTAAAAGGTGGCCTAAAGGGAATAATTATAGGAGAGGTTATACAAAAAGAAAAACATCCAGACGCCGACCGTTTAAGTTTAACAAAAGTAGATATTGGTACTGGAAAACTTCTTGATATTGTTTGTGGTGCACCTAATGTAGAAAAAGGACAAAAAGTTCTTGTGGCTACAGAAGGGACTAAGTTATATATGTCCTCTGGTGAACTAATCATTAAAAAAAGCAAAATAAGAGGTTCCTTTTCTGAAGGTATGATATGTGCCGAAGATGAATTGGGCTTAGGAAACTCACACGATGGCATAATGGTGCTTCCCCAAGAGGCACCTATTGGCTTAGAAGCTTCAAAATACTTAAATGTTGAATCGGATTTTATTTTTGAAATAGGCCTTACCCCTAACAGAGCTGATGCAACTTCTCATCTGGGTGTTGCAAGGGATTTGTATGCAGTTTTGAAAACAAGAAATTATTCAAACTTTAGCAAAATAGAAATAAAACCTGAAACAATCATTGATATTTATAATGAAATAGATAATCTTAAAATTGATATCGTTATTGAAGATACAGAAGCCTGTCCCAGATATACAGGTATTACCATGACGGGTATTAGTGTTAACCCATCTCCTGAATACTTACAGCAAAAACTAAAAGTCATTGGATTAAAACCAATCAATAATATTGTTGATATTTCTAATTATGTTTTGTTCGATTTGGGACACCCCTTGCATATTTTTGATGCCGATAAAATAAAAGGCCATAAAGTAGTCATTAAAAAATATCCAAAAGAATATAATTTTATAACACTTGATGGGGCTACACAAAAGATGAATTCTGATGATTTAATGATTTGTAATGCAGAAGAGCCCATGTGTATTGCGGGCATCTATGGTGGCTTGAATTCAGGTGTTACAAACACCACAACACGAATTTTCATAGAAAGCGCTTATTTTAATCCCTTAACAATACGCAGAACATCAAAAAGATTGGGTTTAAAAACTGATGCTTCATTCCGTTTTGAGAGAGGTACAGACCCTAATATTACAGTAAGGGCCTTAAAAGAAGCTGTGAAAATGATTGAAGAAATAGCAGGTGGACAAATAAGCTCAAATATTGTGGATGTTTATCCTATCCCTGTATCAAACAACCTTATCGCTTTTAAATATGAACATTTTAATAAAACCTCAGGAAAAGTAATTGACAAAACTATTATAAAACAAATACTTCATTCACTTGAGATAAGTATTTATAAAGAAGAAGCTCATCAATTATATCTTTCTGTTCCCCCTTACAGAGTAGATATAACAAGAGAAATTGATGTTATTGAAGAAATTCTCAGGATTTATGGCTTTAATAATATTGAAATACCTGAACAAATAAAACTTTCAATAAATAATTCCTCTAATACTGATGTGGAGAAAATAAATCACATAACTTGCCAATTTCTTACAGGTATTGCTTATCATGAGATTATGTGTAATTCCCTCTCTAAGAGCGATTATTATGAACAATTGAATTATTTTGATAATAAGAAAAGCGTAAAACTGATTAATCCTTTAAGTAAAGACCTCGAAACTTTAAGGCAAACGCTTTTATTTAGCGGCTTAGAAACAATTATCTATAATCATAACAGAAAAACACTCGATTTGAAGCTTTTTGAATCAGGTAAAATATATCAATTAGATACTACTGCTACATCCTTAGGTAAATATACCGAAACTAAATACATCTCATTTTTTCAAACAGGCCTCATTGATAATGAATCATGGATACTTGAAAGAAAAAAATTCAGTATCTATTCGCTTAAAGCAGATGTATTCATGCTGTTTAAAAGATTAGGTGTAAAAACGGATTTATTTAAAATTAATGATGTAATACCATCTTATTTCTCACAAGGTATCTCCTATGAATATAAAAATAAAACCCTTGTTAGTATGGGAATGCTGCGCAATGAGCTTCTTAAATATTTTGATATCAAACAAGAAGTATTTTACGCTGAAGTAAATTTTGATGTTTTAATTGAATTAACAACTGCTTCTGGTTTATTGTATAAAGAGATATCAAGGTTTCCAAAAGTAAGACGCGATTTGGCTTTGCTTATTGATAAAAGTATTAGATTTACTGATATTGAAAGAATAGCTCTAAACTTACATTGCAAATATCTTAAAGAAATAAATCTGTTTGATATTTATACTGGTGAAAATATCGAAAATACTAAAAAATCCTATGCTGTTAGTTTTGTATTTCAGGATACAGAAAAGACACTAACGGATAATGAGGTAGATGCTATAATGAATAAACTGATAAGTATCTATCAAAAGGACATCAATGCTGTTATAAGGTAAAATGAGCTTACAGAAGGGTAACAACTCCTGTAAATCTGAATAGGTGTCTTGTGCCTCCATGATTTTCAAAAAATACTACCCAAGAATAAATACCTTTAGGACACATCCTGCCTGTATCTAATGATGTGCCATCCCAGAGAGTATTGACATCATTGGTCTGAAATTGTAATTTACCCCATCGGTCGTAGATGTATAATTCGAAATGGTCGTTATTAAGACCTAATCCCTTAGGGCCAAAGTAATCATTTATACCATCCGAATTGGGTGTGAAAGCACTGGGCATGAAAAAAGTAACGCTTTGCTCCACAACAATCTCGTGGCTTACAGAATCAACACAATTATAATTGTTATAAGCATATAACCAAACAATGTATGAATCCGGCTGGTCGTAGCTGTGTGTTGGATCCGTTTCGTTACTTTCCGTACCATCATCAAAATTCCACAAGTAATTAGTAGAATTGGTTGATAAATTTGAAAAAGATATCTGTGTTCCTGTAATGGTAACGGAGGGTGTTGCAACAAAAGCTGCAGTAGGACTTGGATAAAGATGAAGGGTTAGTTGATGATAGTTAGAACAATGTTCGGGTGATGTGGAATTGAGTATTACATTATAAGTGCCAGGTGCTGTATAAGTAACAACAGGATTATGTTGTGTGGATGTTGTCCCATTGCCAAAAAGCCATTGGTGTGTTACTGCATTAACACTGGTATTCGTAAAATAGATTGTGGCTGGAACGCATCCATAAACCATATTGGTAGTAAAATCAGCTATGGGTTTATCATATATAATAACATATTGTGTGATGCTGTCGCTACAACCTGCATCATTTGTTACAATAAGTGTTACATTATAAATATCTCCGTTTGTATAAAGATGCGAGAGGGTGGGGGAGTTGGAAGCAGAACTTCCATCCCCAAAATGCCATGTCCATGCTGTTATAGTTCCTAAAGTGTCAGTACTTGTACTTGTAAATAATGTTGAATCTCCTTCACAATTACCATTATATGTAAAGGCAGGCGTTATGGATTGAACTACATGAACAGTAACTGTGTCAAGCGAAATACAACCAATGCTGTCTGTAACCTGAAGAAAAAATGATGTTGTTGTATTTACAGAAGCAACAGGATTGGCTGATGTAGAATCACTAAGATTATTACCCGGTGTCCATAAATAAGAAACACCTCCGCTTGCTATAAGCTGTACACTGGAGCCATTGCAAATTGTTGTATCATTAGAAGCATTGGCAGCAGCGTTTGTGATAAATATTGTTACTGTGGCTGTATTGCTGCACCCATAAGTGTCGGTGCCAGTTACAGTATATGTGGTTGTTTGAGGTGGGTTGGCTGTGGGATTATAAATGTATGCATTATCGAGGTATGCAGAAGGCGACCATATGTATGTATCACCTCCACTGGCATTTATAGTAATACTCCCACCTTGACATATATTTTGATTATTACCTGCACTGATAACAGGTAAAGGATTAACAGTTACAACAATATTGTCGGTGCCTTGGCACCCTGCATTATCACTAACTGTAACAGAGTAAGTTGTGCTTACAGATGGCGAAGCCACTGGATTATAAATATTGGTAGCACTTAATGAATTGTTTGTTGCCCATTGATAATTGGTTCCTCCACCAGCATTTAACTGAAGTGTATCGCCAATACATATTATTGTATCATTACCTGCATTGGCAACCAGAGAGCCCACATTTACCACAACAGATGAAGTACCTGAACACCCAAAATCATCAGTAATTGTTACTGTATAAGTAGTTGTTACAATAGGTGAAGCCACAGGGTTTGGAATACCCGTATTATTCAGTCCTGTTGCAGGCGACCATTGATAAGATGTGCCACCGGAAGCATTAAGAGTGGTGCCACCACCTCCTGTACAGATGGATGCATTGTTACCTGCTGAGAAACTATTGTTAATGACATGAACAATAACAGTATCCCTGTAATGTCCAGGACAAGTGCCCACATAAAAAGCAGTTGTGGTAGTGAGTACAGGAGTAGTATATGTATTGCCTGTTCCCAGAACATTGCCTGCAATGATATCATCGTACCAGGTAATAACAGTGTTTGGTGGTACAGTACCTGTTAGATTTGCAGTAAGTGTGGCTGTATTTCCACTGCATATAGTGTCATCAGGAGCTATTATCTGATAGTTGGTGATGGTGGCGTTATTTGTGCCAGCACCACCTTTGGTGGCTCCATTAGGAATAAATTCTGTAAGACTTGTAGAGTTAGTAGTTCCGTTTAAGCCAGCAAGGGCTTCTCTTGTGGGTGCGCCATTGGAGACAGCTATATAACCACCACCACCACCACCACCAGGTCCTTGTGCCTGAACTTTGTTTGTTGCCTGAATATTCTGATTTCCGCCATTTCCTCCGTTAGCTCTTATAGTAATACCGCTGACACCACCGAAAGTATTCATTATGACAGCACCACCACCGCCACCACCACCAGCGCCATCAGAATCATAACCGAGAATGCCCCAGGGTGAAGATGAGTTTATACCATTGTCGCCGTTTGCTACAATCTGTCCATCGCCTGTAATATTGGCATAGGAGAGAAAATAGACTAAACCACCGCCATTGCCTCCAGCACCGCCATAGCCGTCATTTTGCTCGCCAGAACCTCCCCCTCCACCTAAAAATATTCTTCCTGTAGAATAATCAAGAGGACGGCCTCCATAACCCCCGTTATTACGGCGTTGGTCGCCACCCCAGCTTGAATTGCCTGGCCCTGCTGTAGCTGCATTCTGATTGCTGTTACTGAAAGAATAACCACCCCTGCCACCTCCCGACGAGGAATGATTGGCAAAATTAGGTTCTTCTAAGTTCCAGATATTAACCCATGTGCCATTGCTTATATCTGGATTTCCTTTTCCTGTCCAAAGACTAGGATTTCCTCCATTTGCCCCACCACCACCACCTGAATTGTGTGTATTGCCCCCACCACCTGCATTGGCAGCAGCACCCCTGCAGTATTTACCACCAAAAGCAATGTACTCATTTTGATTACCTAAAATACCTTCCCCCTTTTCAGCTCCTTCAATAGGATTAAGGGCGGCCCAGGCACCCCCACCCCAAAAGAAATCATTTTCTAATTGACCACCCCTGAATCCCTTGCCTGTAGTGTAAAATGAGCCACCTGAATGTATAATGGTATTCCCAGTTACTTCTACAACCACAACGCCTCCCTTAGTCCCGTCCCATACATCGCATGTTAAAACACCCCCGGCATTTATGAGTAATGTGAGGTAACGAGGAACACGTATGACTTGTGTTTTTCCTGAAGCAGAATAACTATATCTTAATCCGCAATCAATTTCTATACTTGTAAGATTAGCCACATTCTTTACTTGCACAAATTCGTATAAACCACAGTTGTTGTAGTTGCTTATGCTGCCCCATGTGGCATCAAGAGGATATCCAAAACCACCCGATTCGTATGAGCTGGTTGAAGCACCCTGCATCTGTATTATCATCAACAAATCACCCGCTGCTAAAATTGCAGGGAAGCGGTTATTAGAATTAAGTCCACTGTTGTTTACATATATGGTTGTTGCGCCTGCTGAAGCATCTTGTGTCAGTAAAGCATATTC
>CAZVOS010000043.1:0-10152 GCA_964628845.1 uncultured Bacteroidales bacterium
CTTCTGTTTTTTTGCGGGCCGTATCAATCATCTCTTGAATCAAGATGTCGGCATCAACAACCTTCCCTTCACGTGATTTCATTTTACCTTCGGGTAGTTCTACCATGCCATAGGAGAGGTGAAAGAGTTCATCAGCCCAAGGTTTTCCTAATTTATTAAGTATAAGTTTA
This sequence comes from uncultured Bacteroidales bacterium, assembly GCA_964628845.1. Taxonomy (GTDB): domain Bacteria; phylum Bacteroidota; class Bacteroidia; order Bacteroidales; family PXBB01; genus JAKIYU01. The sequence goes on from CAZVOS010000043.1 coordinate 171, forward strand.
AGCACATCGAAGTGATAATTCTGTTCATTACCCACCACATAAATAAATTTATCTGCATTAAAATCATTCTTCCTCAAGCAGGCAGTGCCAATATCCTGTGTGATATAAACTGAAGTGCCATCGCCCCTTAGAAGGAGTTTTTCGTCAAGTCCTTTATCTTTAAGGTCTATCCAGACAGAGTTATCTGATTTTTTCAGAAAGATATTTTTAGAAAGTCCCTCATTAATTATTTTTTTGCCGTGCAGGTATGTTTCTGATTCAAAATATGTTTTATCGAAGTCGATGCCGAGCTTTTGATAGGTTGTGTCAAAGCCATCGAGTACCCATGTGTTCATCATTTGCCAAAGCTCACGTATGTCTTTGTTGTTTTGTTCCCATTGTTGCAGCATCATTTGGGCTTCCTGTATCAGAGGGGCATTTTTAGTGGCTTCTTCTTCGTTCATGCCTTTACTGATAAGCGATTTAATTTCTTCTTTATATTTATTTTCGAAAAGCACATAATATTTGCCCACTAAAAAATCGCCTTTAATACCGGTGTTTTGAGGGGTTTCTCCATGTCCCCACTTGCGCCATGCGAGCATCGATTTGCAGATATGAATGCCACGGTCGTTTACGAGATTTACTTTATAGACTTTATGTCCTGTAATTTTAAGAATTTCAGCCACAGCATATCCAAGAAGGTTGTTCCGTATATGACCCAGATGTAATGGTTTGTTGGTATTGGGTGATGAATATTCGACTACATAGGTGGAACTCCCTTGTACCATTCTGTCAACGTATTTGATGTTCTTGAAGTTCTTTAAATAATCTGTCCAATATGAGTCCTTTAATTTTATGTTCAGAAAACCTTGAATCACATTAAAACGTTCAATAGTTTCAATATTTTTCTGTAGATAGAGACCTAATTCTTCGGCAGTGATTTGAGGAGATTTTTTTGCATGTTTTACAAAAGGGAAAACCACCAGAGTAAAATCCCCTTCAAACTCTTTACGTGTTTTTTGAATGCTTATGGTTTGCATATCTGGTTCAAAGCCATATAAATGTTTCAGGGCATCAGCAGTTTTCAGCCAAATGGTATTTTCAATCATATTTTTATGTAAATCGGACAAATTTAATAAATAATTATTGTTCTCTTTTTGCAAGTAGGTTTTTCAGTTGAAACATCTCATCTCTAAGCCGTGCCGCTTCAATAAAATTGAGTTCTTTGGCGGCTTGTTCCATTTGTTTTCGTATTTTTTCGATAGATTTACGCAGTTGCTGGGCTGTCATATATTGTACTATAGGGTCGGCTGCTACGTCCACATCATCGTTTCCTATATATGATTTGGTTTTATTTCTGCCATCTACCACAGTTGTTTGCCCAAGAATGGCTTGTTGTGTTTTTTCGATTTGCCGTGGGGTGATATTATGCTTAAGGTTGTAGTCTATTTGTTTAAGACGTCTTCTGTTAGTCTCGTCAATGGTACGTTGCATAGAGTTTGTTATTTTATCGGCATACATGATGACCAAACTGTTGAGGTTACGGGCGGCCCTGCCTGCTGTTTGTGTCAGGGAGCGTTCCGACCTTAAAAACCCTTCTTTGTCGGCATCGAGTATGGCAACAAGAGATACTTCGGGGAGGTCGAGTCCTTCTCTGAGGAGGTTAACACCAATCAGCACATCAAAAACGCCCATCCTTAAATCCCTTAGTATTTCGACCCTTTGGAGTGTATCCACATCAGAATGGATATAACTGCATTTGATATTAAATTTTGTAAGATATTTTGTAAGCTCTTCGGCCATCCTTTTGGTCAGAGTTGTTACCAGTATCCTCTCTTTAATTTCAATTCTTTTGTTTATTTCACCAATAAGGTCATCAATCTGGTTTAAGCTGGGGCGTACTTCTATAACAGGGTCGAGCAGTCCAGTGGGTCTGATGACTTGCTCTACAATAACACCTCCAGTTTTATCTAGTTCGAAGTCGGCTGGGGTGGCACTCACGTAAATGACTTTATGGATAATGGATTCGAATTCATCAAATTTCAGAGGTCTGTTGTCGAGGGCAGCGGGTAAACGGAATCCGTATTCCACAAGATTGGTTTTACGTGAACGGTCGCCCCCGTACATGGCTCTTATTTGTGAAACAGTAACATGGCTTTCGTCAATAACCATCAGAAATTTATCAGGGAAATAATCGAGCAGACAAAAAGGGCGTGCACCAGGTTCTCTGCCGTCGAAATAACGCGAATAGTTTTCAATACCCGGACAATAACCCAGCTCTTTCATCATCTCCATATCGTAAGTAACGCGTTCTTCAAGGCGTTTTGCCTCAAGCATTTTACCATTTTCTCTCATAAAGAGTAGTTGCTGATACAGGTCGTCCTGAATATGAACAATAGCTTGGTTAAGCTTATCTCTGGATGTATTGAATATATTTGCCGGAAAAATAGCAATGCTTTCCATTTTTTCAAATATATCACCTGTTGATGGCTCAAAAGTCATGATTTCTTCCACCATATCATCCAAGAACACGATGCGGTATGCAAAATCGGAATAAGCCACATATACATCAATAGTATCGCCACGTACTCTAAAATTTCCTCTGTTGAAATCAGCTTCTGTACGAGAATACATGGCATCCACAAGGCGGTGTAGGAAGGCATTGCGTTGACACTTTTCCGTTTTTTTAATCCTGATAACATTGGTTGTAAAGTCATCGGGGTTGCCGATACCATAAATGCACGACACAGAAGAAACCACAATAACATCATTTCGTCCCGAAAGCAAAGAGGTGGTGGTACTTAACCGGAGTTTTTCAATTTCATCGTTAATAGCCAGGTCCTTTTCAATATAGGTATCGGTTGAGGGTATGTATGCTTCGGGCTGGTAATAATCGTAGTATGAGACAAAATACTCTACGGCATTATCCGGAAAGAATTGCTTAAACTCACCGTAGAGTTGTGCAGCGAGGGTTTTGTTGTGGCTCAGAACAAGCGTAGGCAGTTGCACCTGCTCTATAACATTGGCAATGGTAAAGGTTTTTCCTGAACCGGTAACACCCAGCAGCACCTGGTATTTTTCATTAGCTTCCAAACCTTTAACCAAGCCAGCAATAGCTTCGGGCTGGTCGCCGGTAGGTTTAAAATCAGAAATAAGTTTAAAAGCCATCACGAAAATTTTGGTTAAAATTAATGTTTTTTTTTAAGTAGTTAATTATAAACTCAATCAAATTTTATTAAAAACTTGCATAAAAAAGAAATTATTTATTATATTTACATATTTTTAGTATGTTTTCTTTATTGTTTCTTAATTGTTTTTTTATGTTCTACCCACTAACTTCTTGTAGAGCTGATTTTGTAGAGAGAGAGAGAGAGAGAGAGAGAGAGAGAGCACTTCGACTTCGCTCAGTGGCCACACTACGGGAACTTCGAGAACAGTTCGACGAGCTCACCAACCTCATGCTCAGAGACCTCTCTATTGGAAGAGCAGAATCCTCTCATCAGCAGGGGCAGAATCATCAGAGACGACAGAAGCAGGGGATGAAATATTACTCTTTTACAGATATAGGAATGAGTTTTGGTTTTATCCCAATCATTTTGGTTAAATATGATGAATAAACACTACATTAACCTATGTACATAGAAAATGTAAATTAATATCATCTATTTAAAAAAAATATTTTATGACTAAAAAGATACTAATTATAGTTCTTACGAAACTTATGATTGTACTAAGTTTCCTTTTTCTTTTTACAGGCATTGAAGCATTAGCCCAATACCTTTCATTAAATCCGGGAAGCGTAGGCAGCAACCAATCTATTTGCTATAACACAAGCCCTGCTACTTTTACACAAACTGCAACACCCACAGGCGGCACAGGCAGTTACACTTACTGCTGGCAAGAGCAACAGGAGTGCACAGGCAGTTGGAGCGATATTGCCGGTGCTGTAAGTTCAACTTATCAGCCCAATGAGGCCGTTATTAGGGTTCGCGAAACAGATACATTGATTGTTATGACCAGTAATATTATGCCTCAATTCAGAAGTAGCATTACTGCCTTTCACGGCAACAGGATAAAAAAAATGGAAATAGGTGGCTTGCCTACCGAAAATGCTACAGAACTTTTTAAAATACTTGACAATGATACGCAGTTTGATTGTGGCACTGCCAAAGTCAGTAATAAAACACTGGTAGGCATTGCCGAACGCTTTGATTGCCGCCCAATGACCATCATTGAATTTATGGCTTTCCTTAAAGACAATTCAAGGAAAATTACCCAAATTGATAAAAAGACAATAAATGTTTTTGCATATAAACATGCCGCCAAAATTTATACGGAGCTTAATTCAGAGCAAAAAAAAATAATGGATTACCTGGCAAAAAGCAAACATGCTGTTTTGGAAGAGGATTTACAACAGATGTTGCCTGATATGGATATCACCCCAGTGTTGATTTCACTTGTGAAGCGTTATCTCATCAAAGCAGTTTCGGTTAACAATAGTTCTGAATGTACCATACATCCACTGATGCAAAAATATCTGCTGGAAGAAATATCATAGCAAATGAAAATAGGGGTAAGAGTATATCTTAAAGTTAAAATATCCAATAATGATTCAGAAGAAATTTTTTTGATGCTATCCCCCAAATAAATATTATTGAAACATGGGTTAAAGAAAATATTGTTTAGAACAATTATTTTGTATATATATTAATATTTTAACCTATATATTTCCTCAACAAGCAATAATGACTATTAGAGAGTAAATACTCTATCAATATATGAAGTATATCTTTTTTATTATTAATAAACTTGTATTTATTATTTTCAGTAAATAATATAAAACTCCACGCTTCTTTAATCAGGTTACTTCTAATAGAATCGTATTTATTTATTTGTAATGTATCAATTAAGTCATCTCTGTTACTTAAAAATCTTAATGCCGTAGTTTTAAACCCATTAATGCCCCCGTGTCCACAGCATGGTCGCATTATTTCGAGCACATCTGCATCGTGAACAATTTTTTTATTTGAATCCCATTTCCCTTTTTTTTCTATCAGATTTGATATGTATTTTCTATAATCATCTGTTATTTCTTTATTTCGCAATAAATATTCATTACACAAATTTGCGCTATCCTTTTCCCAAATATCAATTCCGTTGCCTTGCCTGCCTGAGTCATGAAAAGAAACAGCAAATCTGATAGCAAAAATATCAATCTTTTTAGAGTCAATATTTAATTCTGATATATAAAGCCTTGACATTACTTCCGAAAAAATAATTGCACGAGAAATATGCAAACAACCATGAATTCCTACAACATCAAAGCTGCTTTCATGCTTAATATATATGGGAAGAATTTTTTTAGAAAATTCATCTATAAATAAATTCCATTGAGCAATATCTATCATATTTAAATGTAAAACTTTTTTAAAAAATTGATTTATCAGCCATATATTTCACTTCTTTTATCCTGTTTTGTTCATCGTACAAGTAATAAATCTTATATTCTTTTTTAACTACTGCAGACTTAATTTGACCATTGGTATTGTATTCATATACAAATGTGTTTGAGGGGGTAGAAATTTTATTCAATTTTTTATTATCCGAATAAGCAAACGTATATTTTGCCCCGTTGTATAATTTAATTTCACTCAGGGTTCTGTTTTCAAAACGCACATAGGATGTGTCGTTGCCCACAATATATGCAATTTCGGTGAGTTCGCCCTTTTTATTGTACGAATACAAATATTTATGTCCCCAACTGGTTTCAACAGTTTTCACTTGCGATTTATTATCATGTGTAATGAGTGTTTTACCAAGCTTGGATGAAATATCTGACAACTCCCCTTTTTGGTTGTAAATATACTGTGTAACGGAGCCGGCATAGTCTGATATCTGAGCAATTCTACCAATATCATCATACATTACTTCCACCCATTCATTCCATTTTTGTGCATCGCCAGGAGGTGTAATTAACACACTTTTTGTTGTGCCGCTTTGGTTGTATTCGTAATTTAACTTTTGAATACAGGAAGAAATACTGCTTATCCTGCCGTCATCATGCCAGGTTTCGTTTAACACCGGCACATTGTTTATACACGACGATATGCTCCTTCCGTTGTCATCATATTTTTCTTCTGTAACGGTACCATCAGGATATTGGCTGCTGATAATTTTTCCGTCTTTGGTCAATTTATTTATAATTACTCTGCCATCAGGAGAGACAATATTTTCGATATTATAATCGCTGTGGCTATAATCGCAACTAATTTCTGTGCCATCCTCATATTCTGCTTTAAGCGTTTTAAAGTCCTTATCCAAATGATACATTTCTTTTATCTGTTGTGGGGCAGGTTTTTTACTTTTTTTAGGTGGCTTCATAAACGAAAAGAACGATTTGTCGGATGCTGCCTCACTTTGTTCTTGTATAACTGTCAGATAATAACCATCTTTTTTGGTTTCGAGCTTACGGCTAATTTTTGTATTGTCATTTATGATGGTATAATCAAGTTGTCCTCTTGTATTATATGCAAATTTAAGGTCTTCGTTCTTATTTTTTATACCTGTTAACATGCCGTTGGAATAGGTATAATTAACTTCTCCTTCAGAATTTTTTACTTTTTGCAAAGTGCCGTCTTTGGCATAAATATAATTTACTTCTTCTTTATTGCTTGCCAGTATTTTTGACAATCTGTTTTTAATATCGTAATATAATTTGATATCAGCTACACAATAATTCCCATAAAAATAAGCCAACTGCATTATTCTGTTATTTCCATCTCTCACAAACAAAACAATTTTGCCATTATCTTCTATTGCCACACACAAAAGTGTTTCTTTATTAAAATAAATCTTTTTACCATCAAAATTATTGATAAAAATAGTGTTAAGACCAATAGTTTTATTTTGGCTTTTATAAGTATTATCTATTTTCTGTGAAAATGAATTGAGTTCGGTTGTCAGGGTATATTCCTCATGTAATTTAGTTCCTTTTTGGTCTGTTTGTATTGGAACTTCGTGTTTTACCAGCACAGGCAAATCCAGTGACCAGCAATCGCCAAACATATTATCGACTGGCTTATTGAAAGAATTGTATTTACGGGAAAATGAAAAATAACTGACCTTATCGGGCAAGGCAATAACCAGATCGTTTTCCATTATGTTCTGAGCCAGAACATCTTGGGTATTATTGCCTGGCAGCACCAATATACGGCGGGTTTCGTTGTTACCGTTCTTAAGTTGCAACTTCAGGTTAGAGAAACGTATGCCCTGATGCGGATTGTTTAGTGGGTTTAGCACATTGCTCGACACTTTACGACTTACCTCGTCAGCTAAAGGGGCATTTTTGTTTTGCACCATCTTAACATCGCGGGGCATGAGGACAACACCACCATATACAGAATACGTAAAGTTTCCTTTTTCTTTTTTTACAGTATGGGCTTCTGTTGTAAGAGGAGTTATGCAGGGTTTAACATTATAGTGCCGCATCCATTCGGGCAAGGCCACACCCTGGTCTCTTAACTGTTCGGCAATAGCCGTAATAAGAGCCATACGTTGCAGTTCTTTAAAAACCGGCACCGGCTTGCAGAAACCACTGCCTGCTGGAGGTAGGGATTTTACTTCGTCTGCAATTTGGGCATAAGAGGTAGTAAACCAATTTGAAAAGCTTTCAGCCCCTTTTGTGGATTTTCCATTGGGGGCTTTTTCCAGCTTGCCATTACGCATAATCATCTTTTCGGTTTTCACCATTAATGGCAGCTCAAACAAAGTGGTTTTTTCTTCAGCAGATATGTTTTTATTCACAGAAACTGGCACAATACAGAACCTTTCCCAAATTTCCCCGTCGTATTCTCCTTCAAACATATCATTAAGTACCCTATCATAATTTACCACTTTCGACGTCACATTCTTTTTTGAGATATTATCCACCCCCATACTGTAGGTTTTCATAATCCTGTCGGCTTCAAAAAGCACCCAACCCACATAGGTATTTTTTGTGGATGTACTGTGGCGGGTTAACATTTGTTTCCCCTTCGAGTTTTTCGGGTCGGGGTCAATAGAAACAAAAGGGGCTTTTCCGCTCTCGTAAACACAGCGGAATATAGTTACAATATCGTCCAATCTTAAAGCAGGCAGTTCGATATCTTTTTTGCTGTCCGAAATAAGAATCAACTTGCCTGTGGCTTCATCTACTGCGATACCTGATATCTGACCAAAGCCCTCAAAGTATTTTGAAGCACCACTCAGGTAAACGCCGCCGACGTTGGATGTAGATGGAATTATTTTAGTTTTACCATTTTTAGTTATTGTTGTGTATGAAAGCTCCCTTTGAGTAATAGATGAATATTGTGATGTAAGTGGGTCATAATATTTTTCAACAGGATATGTATGCATCATAAATCTTTCAACATAACTTGATGCAGGTGTTATATTTGTTTCTTTATAAGAAAATGTGCCAAAGTCATTTTCAAGAAATATGTCTCTGTTTTGAGTAATATTGCCTTTATCGTGCCATTTTGGAGCATTGGTATAAAGCTTATCGTTAATTTGTAAACTCAAATCTTTATTATGTAAATAATAATTACCCGACCAACCTGTATTTGTTTTTGTATCAAGGAATAATGGAGGATTCATTATTTGCATACTTGACCCAGCGTATTTTAAAGCATTTCTAGCAACTTCTAAGCAGGAAAGAGGAGTAGATAAAATATCAGAATAAGGCAATAGAGAAAGCATCATTGTTTGAACATAATTTTCAGCAGCATATTTTGCAGGATAATTATAATTAATTTCTTCATTCAATTGGTTCATAAAGAAATTGCTTTTGACAATTTGTGTTTCTGTTAAAAGATTTTTTATAAAAGTTTCACCTGATAAATCAGAAATATCTGGCGAGTATGTGTTATTTGATAAATTACTATTTAAAACACGTGAATTGATATTTGTTTTAAAATAGCTGCTTGATTGTATATCTTTGCCAATATTGGGGTTATAAGCATTACCGTTTTGCAAATATAAATTTGATATATTATCGTAAAACCTTCCTGCAAAAGCTGGCGTAAAGTCTGACTGTGTAATCGTTTGTGATGGTATTCCAAAAGGGCTGTAATCTATGCTTTGGGTAATATTTCCATTGCTATTTACAATGTTTCTTGCAGAGCCCAAATGGTCTGTCAGAAAATAACTGATATTTCCATTTTCTATGGCTGCTACAGGGGTATTGCCTTCCCATATATAATATGTTTTATGCGTACCCGACATCGATAAAAGCGGCTGCCAAACCGGACTTAACGGATTATTTACATAGCTTGTTTGCTTATTGCCAAGTGTTCTCGATATAAGCCCGCCACTCCCATCATATTTATACTGAACATTATTTGCTGTTTTTAATTTATTATTGCTATAGTACTCATAGCTCGTACCATCATTACTCAAGGATTTTAAATTGCCTGCATTATCATATACACATTTGTTTCCATTATAATTTTGTATTCTGCCAAGCCAATCGTTTTTGTAATTTTCACTTTCTTTACCATTTACCAATAATTGCGTTCTGTTGCCCTGATTATCGTATTTGTATTCGGTTTTAGTACCCTTGTAATCGGTAAATGAAGCCAAACGCTGCCCTTTATCATAGGTATAGGTGTAGTTCTTTTCGCCCTGTCGTGTCCATTCATGTACTTTGTTTATCAAACCATCAGGAGTGTAAGCGTATTTATATTCTTTAATTACCTTACTGTCCTTATCTATATGGGCTATGGATTCAAGTTGTCCGGCTGCGTTATATTTGTATTGGGTATAGATGCCATTGGGCAGTACCCGTTGCACCATATTTTCGGCTGTAAGGTAAGTATAGTTTATATCTCCTGCCGGTGTTTTCATTGTGCTAAGCCGCCCCAGAAAATCGTAAACATATTCTGTTTTTTCGCCAGTGCTTAGGGTTACAGAGGTAGGCATGCCGTTGGTATTGTATGTATAATATATACCATCCGCATTATCTCTT
>CAZVOS010000044.1:0-10138 GCA_964628845.1 uncultured Bacteroidales bacterium
TTACGGGGAAATAAGAATAATTGGGTTCACCTTGGCTCAGTTTCTGAAAAGCAAGTTGTTTATTAACAGAAAGCATTTCTTTATACAAGAAATATTTTTCTTTTCTGTCTGTAAGAACTTTATCATGATATTTTAGATTGGCTATACCCAGAGCAGCATGCACTTCTGTCATTTTTCCGTTAAAACCATCTTCAATAATGTCTTTAGCATCATCATGTCCAAAAAAACGAATGCGTTTTAGCTTTTCGTATAATTCATTATCTGATGTAATACAGCCACCTCCTTCTGCTGTATTGAGTAACTTGGTTGCATGTAAGCTGGTTGCAGTTATATCGCCATATTCAAGCAAACTTTTCCCCTTGTATGATGAGCCAATGGCATGAGCACCATCATAAATGACTTTAAGATTATGTTTATTGGCTATTTGTTCTATTGCATCTACGTTACAAGGGTTTCCAAACACGTGAACTGGCATGATGGCTACAGTTTTCTCAGTAATGCATGCTTCAATCTTGTTGGGGTCAATATTTAGTGTTTCAGGATGTATATCGCAAAAAACAGGCGTACAATTCTCCCATTTAATAGCGCTGACTGTGGCAATCCAGGTAAATGGGGTTGTGATTATTTCACCTTTCAGTTCAAGTGCCTTTATAGCCATTTGTATGGCAATGGTGCCATTAGTTACTGCTACAAAGCTTGGGATGTTTAGTTTTGTACATAAGTCCTTTTCAAGTTGCTGTACAAGAGGACCATTATGTGTAAGAATACCACGCTCCCATACACCTTTTAATAATTGCATGAATTCATCAAGCGGTGCCAGCGAGGGTTGTGTTACAAATACAGGTTTGTTCTCCATTTTAAAGCTTTTTGGATTTTTCAATAAATTCGTTAATAAGCTGTGCTTGTTTTGTTATGGTAATATAGTTTTGCTTTCTAAGACTTTCATCCTCAATACAGTTTTTAAAATGTTGTATTGATGTTCTGAAAGCATCGTCAGCAGGTAATTTTCTCGTTTCAATTTGATTACCAGTAGTAATAGTAATTTCAGGTATAAATCCTGCCGGTGCGGTAAGTATCCTGCCCGAAAACAAACTGGCTTTACTGCCCCAGACTTCTAAATCACATTTATAGCTGTTATCCATTCCAAATGCAATTTGTACTGTTTCTCCTTTGTTATTAATTAATGCTGCTGAGCCGGCTATATCCACATCAAAATCATCAATATAATTAGATTGTGCATAAGCTACTCTGATGCTATCACCTAAGAGAATTGTTGCATATTTAATCACATAACCGCCGGCATCGAGCAAAGCACCACCACCTAACTCCTTATTGTACCTGAAGTCTCCCGAGGCACGCCTTGGAAAACCAAATGAAATGCGGTACAATCGCACATCACCAACTTCACCACTCCTTATAATTTCATTGATTGCTTTAAGCTGGTTATGAAAAACAAACATATAATTTTCGTGTATTGCCAGTTCTTTTTCTTTAGCAGTTTCAACAATTTCTAAAGTGTGTTGATAAGTTGTAGTGGCTGGCTTTTCCAGTAAAACATGTTTGCCTGCAAGCAATGAATTCTTAGCCCACTTAAAGTGTAATGCAGGGGGTAAAGGCAAATATATGGCATCTATTTCATCTGAGTTTATAATACTTTTATAGCTCTTAAAAATTTTACCGCCATATTCTTCTGTAAAAGACAATGCTTTTTTATCTTCAGCAATAATTATGTCGTTAGTTGCCCCCTGCCATTCTGATTTGTCTGCTATGGCTACGCCTACATATTTAAAATCGGGAACTTGTTTTAATGCAGGTAAAAACCTCCTGAAAGCAATTTCCGAAGGACAAATAATACCTAATCTAATCATAAATTGAGGTTAAATAAATGAAATGGCAGCAATAAGACTGCGGGCTTGTATATTGATATAGTTATTATACTTAATAAAACTCAGCATTTGATTTAATGTCATCCAGATGTATTTATCAGGTAAATCTTCAGGGAATTCATCACCCGCAACAACAATGAGATTTCTATTTTGTTCTTTAAAGAAACGCCCTCCTTCTTCTGATTGTAATGTGTCAAAAATTATCTGTTCGGGTTTCGCTTTAAGTACATAACCTAAAAAAGGTAAAGCGCCTTCTTTAGTATATTTGAAGTTGCCTGTTAAGCATTGAACAGTAGGAGCAAACTCAACCACATCATGATTGCCGCATTCCATTTTTGCCTGTACAATAAAATGTAAAATACCGTTAATCTCCTTACAAATAAAAGCACAGATACCTTCCTGTGCTGGCTCAATCATTGGCTGACCCCATTTAACCACTTCGCGATTACCAATTTCCACATCAACAGCTATGACTTTAAAGAATTTGTTGTCTTTATGGTATATTTCTTTTTCAGAAAAAATCCAGTTTTCTACTTTATTTAAAGGAATTGACATTATATTTAAATCGTAAATACTCTTCAAATGGGTAAGGAAGGTAATAATATCTTCAATGTTGTTAACACTACCTTCATCAGTGATGGCTGATTTAAGTAACGCCTTTTGAATTCTTTTTTCGTAAGTATTGTAACCAAGGAAATTGAAAAAATCGACTACTTCATTTTCGAATACCCCATATTGAATACATGAGATTACTGTACGGCTGTCCATATTGACCAGATTATCCCTTTGCATAAGTGTTTTTAACTGCCCTAAAGTAACCCAAATGAAATTATCATATACAGGTAAATCCTCTTCAACTTTAATAATAATATTGCGGTTTCTTTTTTTAAGAAATCTTGCACCTTGTTCTGATTGTAATTGATCTAATAATATCTGGTCAGGGCTTGCTTTTTGAAAATATTCAAGATATAATGGTTTTTTTCCTTCGTGCACCTGTGTGTAATTGCTCCTTGTTGCCTGAAGTGAGGGAGATAGTTGTACATAATTTACATTGCCGGGTTCAATCTTGGCTTGCACTAAAAAATGCAGAATACCATTAAATTCTTTGGTGATAAAACCCAGATATCCTATTTCAGGTTGATTGATAATGGGCTGTTCCCATGATTTCAAATTTCCCCAGTTAGTTACTATTCTTATCCCATCAATAGAGAAGAACTTTCCTGATTGGTGCATGAGACTTCCATCCCGATATTCCCATTGATTCAGATTATTAAAGGCAGTTTTACTTATTTTAACATGCACTCTTTTATTCTGTTCAGCAAGCCAATTAATGATGTCATCTGTATCCATTAATACTCCATTAACAGCAAAAATACTTTTTAAAAACTTATAAGTAATCTGATTATTTAAATTTGAATAATTTTTCATAATACAAATAAAAAATGGATTTAACTATTCCTTTTTGTTTTTAAAAAATGGAATTCTTTTAACGACAATTTCTTTGATGGCCTTATAGGCCTCAACTTTAGTAATTTCACAAATGAGTAAAAAAATAAAAACACCAGAGATTATTTGAATTACTAATATTACTGAATAAGCAAAAGGCAATACCTTTCCAATTAAAAAAACAATAGCAGCTGAAACAATTGATATTATCAAAGAAGGTAAAATATCCATTACTTGCTCTAACATCCTATAATTAATAAATTTCCCAGAATAGTAGCTGTTGATATAATAAGCTATTATTGTATTAACCATCATGCCTAACAACATATATTTTATACCGAAAGTAATGCCTATAAATACCGTAGGGATAACCAATATTTTTTTGATAATACTTAATTTTAAAAAAATATCTGACCTTCCTTTTACATTTAGAATGTTCAAATTAAGTGAATGCAAAGGATACATCATACCAACAAAACACAACATCTGCAAATATATAATTGAAGGGCGCCATTTTTCTCCTATCAGTGTAATAATCATTGGTTCTGCAACAGCAGCCATACAAGCCATCAAAACAAAAGTTATTAAAGTTGTTGATTTAATAAGTTTTTTATAATTGCTTTTTAGTTTAACATCATCATCTTGAATTTGAGATAATACAGGATAAGTAACACGAGAAATAACACCTTCAATATTTTGTGAAGGTAAATTTTTAAAATGATCAGCACGAGTATAATACCCCAGCTCTACTGCAGAAAAATATTTACCTATAATAAGTAAATAAATGTTTTGATATATAATATTTAAAATAGCACTGGCTAATAATTTTGAACTAAATGCGAACATTTCTTTTAAAGACTGCCAACTAAATTGCCATACAGGTCTCCATTTATTAAACAGCCAAAATAATATTAAACTAATGGAATAACCAGCAAGTGTTTTAGCAACCAAGCTCCATACACCGAAACCGCTATAAGCCATGACTATACCAATGAGACCGGAACCAACAGATGAAGCAATTGTAATTTTTGTTTGTAATTTAAAATCAACCCGTTTGGTTAAAACTGTAACCTGAATAATACTAAAAGAATTAATAACAAGACCGATGCTTAAAACCCGAAGAATTTGTTTTAATAAAGACTCATGAAAAAAAACACTTATCGTACCTGAAAAAAGAAATAATAAAATAAAGCATAATACACTGATAAAAAGATTAAAATAAAAAACAGTAGAATAATCGACAGGAGTACAAACTTTTTTTCTTATTAGTGCGGATCCAAGTCCACTATAAATAAAAACTTGTGAAACAGTAATAAAGATACCTGTTATTCCAATCAAGCCATAATCTCTAGGTGATAATAATCTGGCTAAAATAATCCCAAAAATAAATGTAATTCCATATTTTGAAATATTATCAATAAAACTCCATACAAAACCATGTATGGTTTTTTGCTTTAAATTAGCCATTTAATATTAATATATGAAATTACATTTTAGAATCTAGGAATTTACCTTTTTCTTCATGCTTAAAATTAGGCAAAAAGTTTTTCAATACATTAACTATTTGATTTTTGTTGGTGTTTTCTTTATTGAATAATTCATTCAGCTCAAAAAAAAGCTTGTTTATATTTTCAATAGGTTTGGGGATATTATTTGTTACCACACCCAGTGCCTTATATCTTATTAAATCAACAGTTTCAGTTTCAGTATAAAATTCTTCAAAAGGTTTTTCTCCAGTTGTATCACTTTTAGAGAAATAAACAGGATAATTTTTATACCCATCTTTTAAATTTTTACATAAATCAAGTGCTTGTTTTTCGGTGCTGCATCTGATTATCTTATAACCTAGTTCCTGAAGTAGTTTTGTTGCTATTTCTGAAAAAGTCATCATGTCTTTTTTATCAAGTTTAGGGAAATATATTTCCCCTGTGTTTCCTAAGATACAAGCCAGTAAGCATATCTGTCCACTTTCCTGGGGGGAAACAAAGTACCGCGTTACATCAGAGGGTGCAGATATAGGTTGTTGTTTTGAAATACGTTCTAGAAACCCAGCAGGTAAGGAACCATTAGAGAAAGCAACATTAGCAAATCTCGCTGTTGTAACTTTGAACTTAGATGCATAAGATATAATCATCTCCTCCATAATCTTTTTGCTGGCACCCATTATATTAACTGGATTTGCTGCCTTATCTGTTGAAACACAAAAGAAATGTTTTGGTGGGTATTCAACCAACAGATCTAATAAACTTTTTGCTTTTAGTACATTGTTTTCTAAGAGCACTTCAACCGAATAGCTGTCTTTTTCACTTCTCACGTGTTTGTGAGCTGAGAAATTTGCAACAATATCAAACCCTTCAATATTAATAAACATTTTTCTGAAAGCATTATCAGCATAGTTCATGGGATAAGTAATATAGTTGTCAGGAACATATAAACCTGGCGTACTCCTTAAATCACGTGTAAGTTCAGTTAATCCGTTTTCATTGATATCAACTACTACCAAACTTTTCGGATTAAAATTTAACAATGCTTTTATAAAGGAACTGCCAATTGTTCCGGCACCTCCAATAACCAATACTTTGCTCCCATGAATAGCTTCGGATAGTACCTGCTTATTTTGTACCATATCTTTGGCAAACAAACTCTCTGTTCTTTTGGTTATGTGTTTAGAAATAAATGTATCTATTTGAAACATGAAGATTGTTTTTTTATTTTTTATCTATGTGCGATATCGTGAATTGTTAATACTTCACATATATTAATTGTGTTAATAATTTTCAGATTATGATTTGTAAATCTCGTAAACACTTCTGATTCCATCATTTAAATTAATTGAAGCTGACCAACCCAAGCTTTCAATTATTGATGAATCCATTAGTTTTTTCGGGGTCCCGTCAGGTTTTGATGTGTCCCATATAATTTCTCCCTTAAATCCGACAACAGATTTTACAATTTCTGCAATTTCATTAATTGTAAAATCTGTTCCATAACCAATATTAAGGAAACTTAACCCCATTTTTGTATATAACATTTTCATATCGATATTCTCAAGTACATGTACACTAGCTTTAGCCATATCATCAACATGAAGGAATTCTCTGAAAACATTACCAGTTCCCCATAATGTAACTTTTGTAATTTCCGGTGTTTCTGAAGTAATGCCGTATTTTTTCAGAATATTAATTATATTTTCCTTCGAATCATTGCCATCCGTTTTTTCGATAGGTCTCTTATTCAGGTCAATTCTTAGCTTATCCCAATCATTATTTTGCAAACACTTTCCAATATGCATTTTTCGTATAAGCGCTGGCAGTACATGAGATTTTTCTAGGTCATAGTTGTCGTTAGGTCCGTATAAATTTGTTGGCATTATTGAAATAAAATTACATCCATATTGGCGGAAATAATTTTCGCACATTTTGATGCCTGCTATTTTTGCAATGGCATATGGCTCGTTAGTGGGCTCCAGTAAACCTGTAAGCAGATGTTCTTCTTTCAGGGGCTGGGGGGCAAGTTTAGGGTAAATACAAGAACTGCCAAGAAAAAGTAACTTTTTAACACCATATTTGTAAGCAGCATGTATAACATTGTTCTGTATCATCAGATTTTCGTAAATAAACTGTGCCCTGTAAACATTATTAGCTACAATTCCTCCCACTTTAGCCGCAGCGAGAACAACATAATCCGGTTTTTCTTTTCTATAGAAATCAAAAACAGCATCCTGATTCATTAAATCAAGCTCTTCTATGCTACGTAAAACGAAGTTGGTATAAGCTTTCTCCTTTAACTGTCTCATAATAGCAGAACCCACCATGCCAAGGTGACCAGCCACGTATATTTTAGCTTCTTTATCCATTATTTTTTCTTTTTACAGCTTTATTAAAATCTGCGGTAACCATAATTTTAACCAGCTCCTTAAAGGTTGTTTTGGGCTGCCAACCAAGTATATTCTTTGCTTTTGTGTAATCACCTATAAGCAAGTCAACTTCGGTAGGTCTGAAATATCTTTTGTTTATGCCAACAACGGTATTACCAGAAGATTTCAAAATACCTGTTTCATCTATCCCTTTACCTTTCCATATTACCTGTTCGCCCAATACTTTAAAAGCTTCCTCAACAAATTCACGAACTGTATGTGTTTCATTTGTAGCTAAAACAAAGTCGTCTGGTTTCTCAGTTTGTAACATGCGCCACATACCTTCAACATATTCTGGAGCATAGCCCCAGTCGCGTTTAGCATCAAGATTTCCCAACAACAAGATTTCTTGTTGCCCTGTTATTATTTGGGCAACAGCCACACTTATTTTACGAGTAACAAAGGTTTTTCCTCTTCGCTCACTCTCATGATTAAACAAAATACCATTGCACGCAAAAAGATTATATGCTTCTCTATAGTTTACTACAATCCAGTATGCATACAATTTAGCTACTGCATAAGGACTTCTTGGATAGAAGGGTGTTTTTTCGTTTTGCGGTACTTGTTGTGCCAAACCATAAAGTTCCGAAGTGGATGCCTGATAAAACTTTGTTTTTAAACCATTTTCTTTTATAGCATCAAGAAATCGAAGTGTTCCAACACCATCTACCTCAGCCGTGTATTCGGGAACTTCAAAAGAAACCTGCACATGACTTTGTGCACCCAAGTTGTATATCTCGTCAGGCATGGTCGATTCAACCAAACGATTCAGATTGCTCGAATCGTTCAAATCACCATAGTGAAGAAATAATTTTTTATTCAGTACTTCAGGATTGTGATACAGGTGGTCAATCCTGAAAGTGTTAAAAGAACTTGAACGCCTTATTACACCATGAACGGTATATGCTTTTTCAAGTAATAATTCGGCTAAATAGCTGCCGTCTTGTCCTGTTATACCTGTTATCAGAGCTGTTTTCATATTTATATCTATAATAATTTCTTTAAATATTCGCCATAGCTGCTTTTCCCCTGAAGTTCAATATTTTTTAGAAGGGTTACTTGGTCAATAAAACTCATTTTATAAGCAATTTCTTCGATGCATGCAATTTTTAAACTTGTTCTTTTTTCTACTGCTTTTACAAACTCTGTAGCTTCGCTGAGTGCTTCATGTGTGCCGGTATCCAGCCATGCAAAACCCCTGCTCATGATTTGTAATTTTAAGCTGTTTTGATGAAGATAATTTTCATTAACTGTTGTTATCTCGAGTTCCCCACGTGAAGATGGTTTAATTTTTTTAGCCACTTCAATTACAGAGTTTGGATAAAAATACAAACCCACCACAGCATAATTGCTTTTGGGCTCTTTTGGTTTTTCTTCAATACTTAAAACATTGCCGTCTGTATCAACCTCAGCCACCCCGTAACGTTCCGGATCATCAACATAATAACCAAAAACAACAGCTTTTCTTTCAGTAGTAACAATTTCTACGGAAGATTTTAGCATTTTTTGAAAACCTGCTCCATAGAACATATTATCTCCTAATACAAGGCATACATCATCATTACCAATAAATTTTTCGCCAATTATAAATGCCTGAGCGAGTCCATCAGGTGAAGGTTGTTCAGCATAACTGAATTTGAGACCTAAATGTTTACCATCCCCAAAAAGCTGCCTGAAATTTGGAAGGTCGTGGGGAGTGGAGATGATTAAAATATCTTTTATTTCAGCCAGCATAAGAACAGAAAGTGGATAATAAATCATTGGTTTATCGTATACAGGTAATAATTGCTTAGATACTACTTTCGTTATAGGGTGCAGTCTTGTGCCTGCGCCACCTGCTAAAATAATTCCCTTCATGAGTTTTTGTTTTTTAGTTTATAAAAAAATATTAATGATTTTTAATATACCATTCAACTGTTTTTTCGAGCCCCTTTTCAAAGTCAAATGCCGGCTTATACCCAAGTAGTTTTTGTGCTTTTTCAATAGATGCTTGAGAATGAGGTATATCGCCTGAACGAATAGGACCATATGTAGGCATAATGTCTGATATCTTATTATTATGCTTGGCTAAAAAATGCTTTAAATGCTTAAATAGCATGTTGATGGTGTTTCTTCCTCCCGCAGCAACATTATAAACCTGATTAATAGCATCAGGATTTTGAGTTATTGCAGCTAATTGATTAACCTGTACTACGTCCTCTACAAAAGTAAAATCTCTGGAATATGAACCATCCCCATTTATAACCGGCTGTTCACATTTTATTAGAGTATCTGTAAATTTTGGAATCACAGCGGCATATATACTTTGGGGATCTTGTCTGTACCCATAAACATTAAAATATCTTAACCCTATTAATTCTAAATTATAAATATGAGCAAAAACACTGGCATACATCTCATTTACTTTTTTGCTTATTGCATAGGGTGATAAGGGCTCTCCAACATTTTTTTCAATCTTGGGTAGCTCTCTGGATGTTCCATAAACTGATGAGCTTGATGCATAAACAATACGTTTAATACCTTCATCTCTGGCTGCTAAAACAATATTAATAAACCCATTTACATTTATGGCATTTGTTGTTGCAGGGTCTTTTATAGAACGAGGAATTGATCCTAGTGCTGCCTGGTGTAATACGATATCAGCCCCTTTTACTGACTTTTGGCAATCTTCAAAATGGCGGATATCCCCTTCAATAAGTTTGAAATTGTCTTTTTTGAGTAAATGCTGAATATTCTCTCGTTTGCCCGTAATAAAATTGTCAAGACAAATAACCATATTATTTTGCGTAACAAGTACATCGCAAATATTTGAGCCAATAAAGCCGGCACCACCAGTTACAAGTACTTTTTTGTTATTTATTATTGATTTCATATAAAAGGTTATTCTTGA
>CAZVOS010000045.1:0-8712 GCA_964628845.1 uncultured Bacteroidales bacterium
TCTTCTGTCATATTCTTTTGTTTATGAAAAGCATTAAACGAAAAAAATATTAAAAGAGATACCACAGCTAATTTTAAGAAAATGGTTTTTATTTTTTCAAAATATAGTATTAAAAGCAAAATGAATACATATAAAATAAATAACTGTGTTTGGTTAATAACTACAATAGAAGTAGAGTAGGGTAGGCCTTCGATAAAGGAAACAATAAACTGAAGAACATTTAATAAAAAACTAAGAACATAAACAACAATTGAAGATAAGAAAGGAACAAAAGAAAAGAACAATAAGCCGACAGACATATAGACTATGATTGTTACCAAAGGCACAACAATGATATTTGATATTAGAAAATAGTTCGGGAACTGGTTAAAATAATAAATAGAGAGGGGACTCGTAGCTATCTGAGCAGCTAAAGAGACACAAGCCAGAGCCCAGATTTTTTCGATGAATTTATTTTTAAATTTTAAGAGTTCATAAAATCGGGGAAATAAATAAACAATACCAACAACAGCCATATAAGAGAGCCAGAAGCCGAGTTTTGTAACGATATAAGGGTCGATGATTATCAGTAATATGGCTGAGAACAAAAGTGTATTATATATAGATGAATGTCTGTTGATTTGTTTGGCAACCACTATTATCGAAAACATAATGGATGCTCTTAAAACTGATGGCGACAAACCTGTTATCAGAGCATAGAACCATATAGATAGTATTATCAATACAGCTTTAATAAACCTGCCATATGATTTCTTATCCAAAAAAGCCAGTATATAATTTAATAGCAGAAAAAATATCCCCACATGCAATCCTGAAACACATAAAACATGTGTTGTACCTGAGGCAGAAAAGCTTTTCAGGATGTCGGCATCCAGATTGTCGCTCATACCTAATAATAGCGCTGATATAAGTGCAAACCCATCTTCACTGATACCTGTATCCTTAAGTTTTTTCAATATATAGCTTTTAAATTCAAAAGCTATCTTTAATAATGAATTACCGCGGTCTCTTTCAATAAGTTTCCATTCATTTGCTTTCAGATACGACTGGTGATATATACCATCGTTAGCCAGATATTTACTGTAATTAAACTCATGAGGATTTTGGGGTGTAGCAACAGGCGTAAAAAATGCCTTTTGCAGAATACAATCCCCATAGGATAATTCGTTTACTGAACTGTCTTTTTGAAAATACTGAATAATCTTTCCCTTTGTTTTATACCATGTATTCCCTTCTTTTATTGCCACCACTTTCATCAATGCCCGATATGTGTTTTTTCTTTCAGAAATATTTTCTTCTAGTTGAGTTATCACATAATTGGCTTTATAATTATAATGAGAGAAGTGCCCAGGCAGTTTTTGCAAATCATTGTTTTTAACTAAGAGCATCCCCGAAAAGAGCAAAGCCAACGACAGGAAAATACCTCCCAGCCACCTGTAACGGTATTGTTTCTTTTCAGAATCTTTTTTATAAAAAATCTTTTCAACAATAAATAACAGGATACTTATTATATAAAGTGATGATATAAAAAATATATTCAAATCATACTGTAAAGAGATAAACACACCACATAATAAAGGTATAAAAAACCTGAGTAATGGAATCTTTTCAAATGGGTTCATCTGTTTATTGCTTGTTCAGTTTTAAAATATCTTCATAACTGACTATATAAACATCGGTGTAATAAAATTTAATGATATCATCATAACAATAGCCCTCATCTATCATACGCATGGCACCTTCCTGTCATAAACCCACACCATGGCCGAACCCCCGCCCCTTGAATATAAGCATATCCCCTTCAGGATAGATGGAAAAAAAAGTTGATTTTAACTTCAAATCGGCTCTGATATTCTTTAGATGTATATTGGGCATGTCCAGAAAATAGACACGCCTGCCATGATACTGGCTGAAGTTAATGGCTTTTTCAAGCATACCCGTGTCATTAATTGGAAATTTATAAGTTTTTTCTAGATAATTAAGGAAATCTTGTTTCTTTATTTTAAATTCCCAAACAGCATTTTTACTATGCAGACAAAAAGTATCTTTAATACTTTTAAGATAGGTGGAAGAGAGTGTCCATACATGTTCTGAGTTAACAGTCTGACCACCACAGTTTGAATGAAATACGGCAGAAATAAAATTAAGTTCTTTATCAATTATAACAAAATGATTGGTTTGTTCAACTGCAGAAAGAATTTCAGTATTGTATGTTTTTCCTTTATACACCTGGCAATGTACTTTATCGCACACATGAAAGCCCTCGTGAAAATGTCTGCGTATGTTCCGAAGCACATAAGTGCGACAGGCAACGGCCTGCACCTTATAAAATTCAATATTCTTTAAAGCCCCCACCTCTGCTTCAACAACACCGGCTACATATTTCTCTATATCTATATTATTAATAATTTTAAGAAAGCCACTCTCAGCATTTATTGTCATATTGTCATCGTAAGCCCTGGCCCTTAACTTTCCGCCTGGCTTTAAATAGATTACACCATCGGCATGCCTGCTTGTAATCATCACATTGTCTAATGAATAAAACACAATACTGTCATTCTTAAGTTGTAATTTCTTATTTTCAGCAATTACAGTAAAAGTTATATTTTTATCAGCAACAAAAAGCAGCTTATTAGCCGAAAATATTTCATAAGTTCCCGATAAAACAGTAAAGTGTATTTCTTTGACATTCTGTTCTGCATAAATCCTTACATCTATTACACTAGAATAAGAGTATGTAATAATATGAATTGATAAAAAAATGATACAAAAAAATAGTCTCAAGCTTTAATCTTAAAATAAAACGTAAAAATAGAAAACTATTGAATACTTAATTAAAAATAATTATTGTTGTCCAATAAAAAATTTGGTTTATTCTTTAATTTTAAACCTATCAGTTTGCTTTCTTAAGAGTAAAAGCGAATGTAGTACCAACACCTACGGTGCTTCTAACATTTATAGTCTGATTATGAGCTTCGATGATATGCTTTACTATAGAAAGGCCTAAACCAGAACCCGAATGTTGTTTTAATCTGGCTTTACCTGTACGGTAAAAACGTTCAAAAACACGTGGCAATTCTTCTTTATCAATGCCGCTACCATCATCTGTAACCTCTATAAGCACATGTTCATCCATATCAAAAAAACCTATTTTTGTTTTTCCGTTCTCATTGCCGTATTTTAATGAATTGTCAATCAGATTGATAAGCACTTGTTTTATCTTCTCCCTGTCGGCTATTACCATAACAGGTTTTTCTGCATTCTTACCAAAAACAATACTAATATGATGCTCTTTCGCTTTGGTATCTAAAAAATCAAAAACCTCACCCACCAATTCAACCATATCGAATCTCTTAAAACTTAATTTCAATTCTCCCGATTCAAGTTTATAGATAGCATCTAAGTCATTTAAAATGGTTATCATGCGGTTAATACTTTTCTCTGTTCTAAGTAAATACTCTTTATTTATACTTGGGTCATCAAGTCCCCCATCCAAAAGTGTTAAGATATATCCCTGAATATTGAAAACAGGCGTTTTAAGTTCGTGCGACACATTGCCTACAAATTCCCTCCTGTATAATTCAAGCTTTTTGAGTTGTTCAATTTCATAAGACTTATCACGACTCCATTCTATTACTTCCTGATTTACATTTTCAATAATATCCTTATCTATGTGATGTTTCTTCTTTCCATTTGTATTTTTAGGAGCTTTTAAACTATGTATGTTCTTATAAATAATCTTTATCTTGCGCCAGATAAATGTATCAAGCAGTTTATTCAGTACAAAATATGATAGAGGAGGAAGTATTACAATATAAATTAATATGGTAATGATATGAACTGAATGGTCAATAAAATGAGAAGAAATGATATATATGAGCAAAGCCACTATAGTGATGACAATAGAGGTAAATAAAGATATCTGTCGGGGGTTTGAAAATTTCATTTAGCTGACTTTAAATCTCATATTTATAACCCACACCCTTAACAGTTTTGATGCTGTCATTATTCAGTTTTTCTCTGATTTTACGTACATGAACATCAATAGTGCGGTCACCAACAATGACGTTGCTGCCCCATATGTTGTCAAATATCTCGTCTCGGGTAAATACTTTGTTGGGTTTGGATGCGAGCAACAGAAGCAATTCAAATTCTTTCTTGGGTAAAATAAATTCTTTCCCTTCGTTGATAACAATATACCTTTCTTTATCAATAACCAAGGAACCGATGGAGATGGTGTTTTTTCCCTGTTCTTCAGCTTCTGTATAACGCCTGAGCAATGCCTTTATCCTGCTTAAAAATACTTTAGGACGTATGGGCTTGGTGATATAATCATCTGCCCCTGCATCCAGTCCTGCTATTTGTGAATAATCTTCCCCACGAGCTGTCAAAAATGTTATCACAGTGTTTTTAAGCTCAGGTATTTGTTTAATCTCAGCACAGGTTTCGATGCCATCCATTTCAGGCATCATCACATCAAGGATAATTAGATGTGGTTTATGCCTTTTGGCTGTTTCTATTGCTTGTTTCCCATTGGATGATGTCATCACTTTATAGCCCTCTTTCTTTAGATTATATCCTAAAAATTCAAGTATATCCTCTTCATCATCAACAAGTAAAATACAGTATTCGCTGTTTTCCATTTATTTTGTTTTTAATTGCAACAAAATTAATCGCTTTTATTTTTATTTTTACAATATATATTCAAAGAAATCAAAATTTAATGTTTTTATAACTATTTCTTAATATTATTTTAATTATGAATGTTATTTTTTCAAAAAACAATTAACATGATTTTTATTAAAAAATCACTGTTGTCCGATAAAAAATAAAATCTGTATATTTGCTAAAAAAATAAAGCATGTCAGATTTTATAAAGTGGCTTCCATTCGAAGTAATAGAAAAATTTATGGGTGATGTCTTATCAAAATCGGGAGTGCCCATAGATGATGCTAAAATATGTGCAGAGGTACTTATCACTGCCGATAAACTGGGTATTGACTCGCATGGCTCAAACCGCCTCAAACCTATCTATTACGACAGGATTAAGGAGGGCATATTAAATCCTGTAACTCATTTTGAGATAGTCAAAGAAACATGTACTACAGCCGTCATAGATGGACATAATGGCATGGGACATGTCATAGCCAAAAAATCAATGCAGATGGCTATCAACAAAGCCAAAACCTATGGCATGGGTATGGTGGCAGTGCGTAACTCTACACATTATGGTATAGCGGGCTATTATGCACTGATGGCAAGCAGAGAGAATCTTATCGGCATCACAGGTACCAATGCCCGCCCCTCAATAGCTCCTACATTTGGTGTAGAGAATATGCTTGGCACTAACCCCCTCACATTTGCCCTGCCCACCGACGAAGATTTCCCTTTTTTACTCGATTGTGCCACCTCAATAACTCAAAGAGGTAAAATAGAACTCTATGCCCGCCAGAACAAAACTTGCCCTCAGGGCTGGGTCGTTGACCAGAACGGTGAGTCCTTAACAGATGCCAACGACATATTGAAAGCCCTCTCCTCTGGCGATGCTGCACTAAATCCACTGGGTGGGGTAGGGGAAGATCTCGGCGGTTATAAGGGCTATGGCTATACCACTGTTGTTGAGATATTATCGGCTGCTCTACAGAGTGGCTCGTACCTCAAAATGCTGATGGGCTTTAAAGATGGCAAAAAAATACCTTATCCACTGGGGCATTTCTTTATCGCCATAGATATACAGGCATTTACCGAAGTTGAAGACTTTAAAAAAATAACAGGGAATATCCTCAGAGATTTAAGAAATTCAAAGAAAATGCCAGGTCAAGACAGAATATATACAGCCGGCGAAAAAGAACACCTCACATGGCTCGAACGTAAAGATAAAGGCGTACCTTTTATCCCTGCACTGCTAAAAGAATTTAAAGACCTCTGCATAGAAACAAAACTCGAACATTACAAACCCTATTTTGAATAAAATGCATACCGAAACATTTTACTTTAAAAACGCCGACAATATTGATATACACACATATTGCTGGTTGCCCGAAAATAATATAACCCGGCTTGGCGTTCTTCAGATTGCTCATGGAATGGCTGAACATGCAAAACGTTATCAGGATTTCGCAAATTTCCTCACTCAAAATGGTTTTATTGTCTATGCCAACGACCATCGCGGGCATGGTAAAACAATAAAACAAGAAAATGACATGGGATTTTTTGCGCTCCGCAACGGATGGTTTAAGGTTGTTGAGGATATGAAAAAATTAACTCATATCATTAAAGAAAAACATCCTGAACTTCCTGTATTTATCATGGGGCATAGCATGGGCTCATTGCTTACCCGTACCTATATATGCAATCCTGATATTAAACCCAAAGCCGTTGTGCTCTCAGGAACTGCCGGAAGCCCTGGTATGATAAGATATCTGGCAAAATTTATTGTCTTACTTTTTAAAAATTTTAAAGGCAAAAGAGCCAGAGTTAAATTACTTGATAAAATGACCTTTGGAGAATTTAATAAAAAAATTAAGAACCCTAAAACAACTTTCGACTGGCTGAATACAGATGAAACGGAAGTTCAGAAATATATTAATGACCCTTTATGCGGACAGCTTTTTACAGTTCAGTTTTTTGATGACTTGCTTAATGGCTTGGGATATATTTTTAATAAAAAAAACATCACAAACATTACAAAAGATTTACCTCTATTAATTATTTCTGGTAAAGAAGACCCCGTTGGTGATTTTGGAAAAGGACCTCAAAAATCATTTAAAATATATAAAAAAGCAGGCATAAATAATATAAGCATGAAATTATATACTGATATGCGTCACGAAATTATTAATGAAATAAACAAGGAAATAGTTTATAACGATATCTTAAACTTTTTGAAAACCTGTATTTAAGAGAAATAGTGTTGTCTTAGTGTTATTATATTTATCCTTATAGTCACATAAATAAAAAATTTTGAATAAAACATGCTTTTATGAAAAAGTTCATCCTTGCATTTGATATAGGCACTACAAGCACCAGAGCTTTAATTTTCGACAAATCATTTGAAATAATTGCATCAGAACAAGAAGAAATAGTATCATTTTACCCGCAAGAATCCTGGGTTGAACAATCCCCTGATGATTTATTTGACATCACTTTAAAAGCAGCCAATACGCTAATAAAAAAGAATGGTATAGACCCTTCGCAAATAGCTGCTATTGGCATCACAAACCAGAGAGAGACAACAATATTGTGGGATAAGATAACAGGAAACCCCGTTTATAATGCCATTGTCTGGCAGGATAAACGAACATCTGATTTATGCCAGAAATTAAAAGCAGGTACATATTCAAAACTTATTTATAAAAAAACCGGCTTGCATATCGACCCATATTTTTCGGCCACAAAAGTAAAATGGATATTGGATAATGTACAAGAAGTAAGAACAAGAGCTGAAAACGGAGAAATATTATTTGGCACAGTAGATACTTGGTTCTTGTGGAAACTTACACAAGGAAAATATCATTATACCGATGTTTCTAATGCTTCAAGAACAATGCTTTTTAATATAAACACACTCAACTGGGATGAGTATCTGTTAAAATTATTCAACATCCCACCTCAGATATTACCCAGTGTTACAGCTTCGTCGGGTGTGATTGCACTGAGCGATAAAAAGTATTTCGGTGGTGTTGAAATACCTGTTTGCGGTATTGCAGGCGACCAACAGGCAGCTCTTTTTGGTCAGCATTGTTTCGAAAAAGGCATGGTTAAAAATACATACGGCACGGGTTGTTTTATCCTTATGAATTGTGGTAAGAAACCAGTAGCTTCAAGAAATGGCTTGATAACAACAATAGCTTGGAAGCTTCATGATGAAGTTTTCTATGCTTTAGAAGGAAGTGTGTTCTATGCAGGTGCTGTCATTAAATGGTTAAGAGATGAACTGGGGCTCATTAAATCTGCTTCCGAAACAGAAACAATGGCCTCAAATGTTAAAGAAGATGCGGATGTGTATTTTGTACCCTGTTTTTCAGGATTGGGTGCCCCTTACTGGAATATGGACGCAAGAGGAATTCTTACAGGCCTTTCTACCAGTACAAAAAAAGAACATATTGTTAAAGCAGCTCTCGAATCACTGGCATACCAATCGAAAGATGTTATTAAAGCCATGCAGATGGATGTCCGCTTTAAAATAAAACAACTAAATGTGGATGGAGGAGCCGCCGTTAATAATTATCTGATGCAGTTTCAAGCCGACATCTTAAATGCTGAAGTAATCCGTCCATATATTACTGAATCAACTGCTCTGGGAGCAGCTATGCTGGCAGGATTGGGTATTGGATTTTGGAATAAAAATGATTTTAAAAAAACACGCCCTATTGATAGAACTTTTAAACCTCAAATGCCTGATAATACAAGAACAACATCTTACGAAAAGTGGCTAAAAGCTGTATATAAAGCCAATATAAAAAGAAAAAAAATAAAATAAAAAATTAATTTTTACTTTCTTTTTTCGAATCAATGCCTTCAATCTTATCTTCAGGGGGTAGTATCTTAATATTTAATCTGTCTTCTTCTGCATTGTAATTGATATGTATGACAGAGCCATCCTTCAAGCTTGTTTTGATAATCTCTTCAGCCAGATTATCTTCGAGATGCTTTTGAATAGCCCTCTTTAAAGGACGTGCTCCAAAATTGGCATCCCAGCCCTTGTCAACA
>CAZVOS010000045.1:8722-10123 GCA_964628845.1 uncultured Bacteroidales bacterium
CTTCCTGAGAGATGACTATCTGATAGCCAATTTCATTAATTCTTTTGTATAGATTTCTTAACTCAAGCTCTATAATAAAATGAATATCTTCCTTCTTCAGATTCTCAAACATGATAATATCATCCACCCTGTTGATAAATTCAGGAGCAAAGGTTTTCTTAAGGGCATTTTCAATGATGGAATTTGCATATTCTTTTGCAGCAGCAGTCTTTGCATTTGTGGCAAAGCCCACTCCCTGCCCAAAATCTTTTAACTGTCGTGAACCTATATTAGATGTCATGATAACAATAGTGTTCTTAAAATCAACTTTGCGACCTAAACTGTCTGTGAGAATACCTTCATCGAGGAGTTGTAATAATATGTGAAATACATCAGGATGGGCTTTCTCTATCTCATCTAATAGAACTACACAATAGGGTTTTCTTCTTACTTTTTCTGTTAATTGTCCACCTTCTTCATAACCAATATATCCAGGAGGTGCTCCAATAAGCCGGGAAACGGCAAATTTTTCCATATATTCACTCATGTCGATACGCACAATAGCATCATCAGAATCGAACAGATTACGGGATAATATCTTGGCAAGATGTGTTTTTCCAACACCAGTAGGCCCAAGAAATATAAAAGTACCAATAGGTTTGTTGGGGTCTTTTAAACCAGCACGGTTACGCCTGATGGCTTTAACAACTTTAGCCACGGCATCATCCTGTCCAATAATAAATTTCTTAAGTTCATCTTCCATATTGACCAGGCGGTTACTTTCAGTTTGTGCAATACGCTGTACTGGCACACCTGTCATCATGGCTACCACTTCAGCTACATTGTTTTCTGAAACGGGCTCCCTGTGTATCTTAGACTCTTCTTCCCACCGCCTCTTTACCTTATCAAGCTCTGAAATGAGTGTGCGTTCCTTGTCCCGCATACGGGCTGCTTCTTCATATTTCTGACTTTTTATGGCCTTAGTTTTTTCGAGTTTTGTGTTTTCAATCAACTGCTCCATCTCAAGTATTTCCTGAGGTACATTAATATTTTTAATGTGAACTCTGGCACCTGCCTCATCTAATGCATCTATGGCTTTATCAGGCAAACACCTGTCAGAAACATACCGGGCCGTAAGACTTACGCATGCTTTTATGGCTTCATCTGAATATATTACAAGATGATGGTCCTCGTATTTCAGTTTTATATTATTCAATATCTCAATGGTTTCATCTACCGATGTTGGCTCAATAAGTATCTTTTGAAAACGCCTCTCCAAAGCCCCATCTTTTTCAATATGCTGGCGGTATTCGTCAAGAGTGGTTGCGCCTATACACTGTACTTCACCACGTGCCAATGCGGGTTTAAACATATTGGATGCATCAAGAGAACCCGAAGCGCCCCCTGCACCAATAATGGTGT
>CAZVOS010000046.1:0-10052 GCA_964628845.1 uncultured Bacteroidales bacterium
TATCTGAAATCAAACGGCACTTTGGCTATTGATGCTTTTCAGAGCAATTCCATTTTCAATAACTCTCTTTTCCTGGCTCGTTTTACAAAGGATGCCATCGTTGACCGTTTTAGAGATAAGTATCAGCAGCGTCCTAATGTAGAATTAATAAATCCCGACCTGCTTGTTAACATATACATTAATAAAGATTATTGCTCCGTATCACTCGACAGTTCGGGAGAGTCCCTTCACAAAAGAGGGTATCGTAAAGCACAGGTAGAAGCCCCTTTGAACGAAATAACCGCTGCTGGTATTATTAAACTTACCGGCTGGCAGGGCAACAATCACTTCTTCGACCCGATGTGTGGTTCAGGTACTTTGCTTATTGAAGCTGCCATGCTCGCCATGAATATCCCCGCCGGATATTACCGCCACCTTTTTGGTTTTCAGAAATGGAACGATTATGACACACAGCTTTTTAAAAAAATATGTGATGAAGCCAACAGCCATATTAAAGAATGCGATTACAAAATACTGGGAGCCGATATGTATAAAAAAAACCTGCGCATCGCAAAAGAAAATCTTTTTAATGCCAAACTTCACAAAGATATTGAGCTTACACTAGGTGCTTTCGAAGAAGGGAATCCCCCTTTCAATAAGGGCGTTATAGTCATGAACCCTCCTTATGGCGAACGCCTCCCCTTAAACGATGCCATCGACTTTTATAAAACCCTCGGCAACACACTCAAACAAAAATATGCCGGCTATACCGCATGGATATTTGCACAACAAAACGAAGGTCTTAAACATATAGGACTGCACCCCACAAAAAAAATAAACCTCTTTAACGGCAAATTGGATTGTAAGCTCCTTAAGCTTGAAATGTATGAAGGGAAGAAAAATTTAAAATAGCAAAAAGTTGGGTTAATGGCTTATTTTATCAAATGCTCAACTTCTTCTTTTGTCATGCTTGGTGAAAATACCTTTTTCTTTAGTTCTCCAATAACAAGTTCAGCAGTCTTTTGAGCTTCTTTTTGTGTTCTAAAATATTGATTAGAATTAATCTCAGGTATATTAGACTGGTGAATGATTGTCTTATTTTTCAAAATTTAAAAAATAATAAATTTATCAGATTTTAGGTACATATCTTTGGTTTTGATACAATATAAATAAGTTCCTTTTGATAAATTATTTATTTTTATAATGTGATAAGTATCTGTTATAATGACATTTGTAATTATTTGACCTGTTAAATTATAAATCTTGAAAGAAATTGGAAGAAATTTCTCTTTTATTGTTAGACTTATGGATTTATTAGCCAAATTAATTTTTAAATCGGTTATGGCAACATTTGCATCTTCATTTACATTTGTTCCTGATGGCGAATATTCCCAGAAGTCATTTAAATAGCTGCATGGGTAACCCGAAAGACCGATACCAATATACCCTTTGTTGTTTATTGGTATTGATGCTATATGCATAAATTTTAAATATTTCTTTATATTTTTGCTTTCCTGTATTATTCATAAACTATGTGAATCATTTCGGCTTTGCTCACTGCATCGCTTAGAAACTTTGTGGCAAAGAATAATAACAGGCCATTAAAACACTAAACACTAAAACATAACATTTAGTGAATAATTCAGGTTAATATTTGAAATTATTATTATCTTTACACAATCTAAATACAGATAAATTTATAATCAGAATAATTATTAAAATTCATATAACATGTCAACAGAACGTACAGAGCTTATAAAAAAAATTGAAAGCGTTATAGACCAAATAAGACCATATCTTGAAGCCGATGGAGGCAATATAAAATTTGTAGAACTCACCGATGATAATATAGTTTATGTAGAGCTTTTAGGCGCCTGTAAGGGCTGCCCTATGAGCATGATGACGCTCAAATCAGGGGTCGAAAATGCCATTAAAAAGGCCATCCCCGAAATTAAATCGGTCGAATCGGCTACTCATTAACACTATAATATATTATCTTGTCTTTGCCAGGAAGTAAGTCAAAGAAGATTATCTTTATTGCAACAGGTATTATTTGTGTGGCTATTGCTGTAATAGGTATATTTTTGCCACTGCTGCCAACAACACCATTGCTTCTGCTCGCCTCATATTTCTTTATAAGAAGCTCCCACAGGTTTTACAAAGCATTAATTAACAATAAAATCTTGGGTTTTTATATAAAAAGCTATATTGAAAAAAAAGGTATCATTCTAAAGCTAAAAATTATAAACATCTCACTCCTTTGGTTATTTATCGGATACACTATCATTTTTGTTACAGAACATACGGGATTGCGTATTTTATTATGTATTATTGCTTTAAGTGTAAGTTTACATATCATTTTAATTAAAACGCTTAGGAAATAATGGACATTAAAAACATCATATATATTTTATTCTTATGCTTTTGTTTAACCTCTGCCAAGGTTTTTTCGCAGTTTTATAATCTGGGACAAGACCCCTCTTCACTGCAATGGCAATATATCGAAACAGCCCGTTTTAAATTAATATTTCCTGTACAAGATTCCTTACTGGCAAAAAAAACGCTGCGTGCTTTCGAAAGGGCTCAGCATGCGGTAGTTTCTGGCTTACAGGCATCCCTGAAAAAGACGCCAATAATATTACATTCTCAATCAGTTGTTGATAATGGTGTTGTGGTATGGGCGCCCCGCAGGATAGAACTGTATCCAAACAAATCGCAACACCTGATGGCTTTGTACAATATTGAGCATCTGGCTGTACACGAATTACGGCATGTGGCTCAGATGAGCAAATTCAATCAGGGAACGGGTAAATGGCTTTATATTTTATTAGGCGAGCA
The DNA here is from genome assembly GCA_964628845.1 of uncultured Bacteroidales bacterium. Lineage (GTDB taxonomy): Bacteria > Bacteroidota > Bacteroidia > Bacteroidales > PXBB01 > JAKIYU01. Next base: position 2,818 of record CAZVOS010000046.1, read on the forward strand.
GTCGGTAGGTTTGCTTTCGGGCTTATTTATTCCATTATGGCTCTTGGAAGGTGATGCCGTTTGCACAGAAACTGCCCTCAGCCATTCCGGAAGGGGACGCTCTCCCTCTTTTTTAAACAACACCAAGGCCCTGCTGCTCGAAAAAGGAAAGCACTCTTATGATAAAGCCGTCTTTGGCTCTTACAAGGACTTTGTGCCTAACCACTATGAACTGGGATACCTAATAACAGCACAAACCCGTAAAATATACGGTGCTTATATCTGGTCAGAAGTCTTCAACTATGTAGCCCGTAAACCTTACACCATAACTCCTTTTACAAAAGCTATCAAGAAAAACACTGGCATGCATAAAGTAAAACTTTATAAATCGCTTATGGATACCCTTGCTCACGAATGGAGAAACATTAATAATGACTTAAATACCACCTCTTTCAAAATCATAAGTCCTGAAAACAGCTTTTACACTACATATACAAAACCTCTGATTTATAAAGACAAAAAAATCATTGCTTTTAAAAATGGCATCGACGAAGAAGATAAAATAGTAGTTATTGACAGTACAGCTCATGAAAAAAAACTCTTTAAAACAGGACTTATTACTCCTGGCACTTTATCACTTAAAAAAAACACCCTGAGTTTTATAGAATATAAAAATGATGTACGGTGGCGTAACAGAAATTTTTCAAACATAGCAATTTATAATCTTGAAACAGAGCAATTAATAAGAATTACTAAAAAAGCCCGGTATCAAACAGCTTCGCTTAATGCCGATGCTTCCATTCTGGCTGCGGTTTATACCACTACAGATGGCTTTACAGGGATGCATTTCATCAGCACCCAAACAGGACAAATTGTATCAGAATTAAGAAATGAAAATAACTATCATTTAATTGAGCCCTCCTGGCTTGATGGAGCTAATAAATTATACTGTGTTGTACATTCGGATAGCGGTAAAACCATAGGAATTATTGATAGGACACACAATCACATCTCTCTTCTGTTGCCTTTCAGCAGACACGAGATATCTGTTCCCTCTTTTTATAGAAATTACATCATTTTCACTTCTGCTTACAATGGCATTGATAACATTTATGCTCTGGATACGCTTAGTAAAGAAATTTATCAGCTTACCAATGCACCCTTTGGGGCTTCCGAAGGTTTTATGGATGGAGAAACACTTATTTATTTAAACCTGACATCAAAGGGAAAACAAATAGTAAAGGTAACTTCTGACATGCTTTTATGGCTTCCGCTCATAGAGGTGCAATATGTTGGCAATACGCTTTTTGAAAGCATAACAGAACAAGAAAAACAATGGATGAAAAACGCTACAGATACCACTCAAGAATATGAAGCCAGAAAATACAGTAAATTTAAAAACCTTTTTAAGTTCCACAGTTGGGCTCCCTTGTATCTCGATATTGACCGCAACAGCATAAGTCCAGGACTTGTTCTGTTTTCGCAAAACCTGCTCAGTACAGCTAATGTTTCAATGGGCTATAAATACACTCCTTCAGAAAAAACAGGCAAATATGTGGCGGGCTTCGAATATAGCGGATTTTATCCTATACTCACCAGCAATGTGGAGTATGGAGAACGTAAATACACTCTTGATAAAAGCGAAAACACTGTACGTGCCACCGAAACTAAATTGTCGCAAGGTATCAGACTGCCTTTTAATCTTACAAAAGGACATTTTGTAAGGCAATTACAATTGAGTACCAACAATAATTTTATTGCTCTTAATCCCCGGCCCGATACACTCAAAAGAATCCTTATCAATGCATGGGATTATAATTTCAGTTTTGCAAATTACACCATGACAGGCGCAAAAGACATGTATCCGCGCTGGGCACAAACGCTATCCGGTACATTTGCTCATACACCCTTTTCGGGAGCTCAACTGGGACAAATAGCAGGGGCTCAGTTAAATCTGTACTTCCCGGGATTATTTAAACATCACAGTTTTTTTGTCACCTCTTCATTCCAGAACAGAAAAGCAGGAACTTATGCATTCAGTTATTTATACACCTTAGCCAGAGGGTATTATGACGAAGCCAGTAATTACGAAAGTGCATTAAAAATAAGCGGACAGTATGCTTTACCTTTGCTTTATCCCGATTTATCTCTTGGCTCTTTATTTTATATCAAAAGAATCAGAAGCACGCTGTTTTATGATTATGCCGAAACCTACAACAACAACTCATATTACCGCTCTTTTGGAGCAGATATTATAAGCGATATGCATATCCTCCGATTTATTGCCCCATTTGAGCTGGGCATCAGGATAATATATAAACAAAACGAAAACAAATATCTCTTTGAACCCTTATTTTCAATTAGCTTTGATGATATATAATTTCAATTTTCAATACATTAAGCTATTTTACTTATTTTTGTGTTTTACATTAAGCTGTATTTATGTTTTTATTAAAAATCCTGGTTTCCAGTTTTGCCGTAATCATTGCCCAGTATTTGATTCCCGGAGTAAGCGTTGATGGTTTTCTGACAGCCGTTTTGGTGGCTTTTGTTCTCGCTGTACTTAATGCCTTTTTAAAACCCATCATCATAGTGCTTACCATTCCAATCACACTTTTTACCTTTGGTTTGTTCCTGGTAGTTATAAACGCTTTTATGGTACTCATCACTGCCCATTTTGTAGATGGCTTTCGTGTTGATGGTTTCTGGTGGGCACTCTTATTCAGCATCATCTTATCTCTGGTAACTTTTGTTCTTGAGGGTATTAACAAACAAAGCGAAAAAAGGCAAAGAAGGCAGTATTAATTAACATTAAAAAATGGCTTTTAAACTCATCGGTAAAACAGAATTTTCTGCCAATGTGCTTACATTGATGACGGGAACAGCTATTGCACAAGCCATTCCCATCGCCATTTCTCCAATACTTTCACGCATTTACTCCCCTAGCGATTTCGGCATTTTTGGTCTTTTTCTGGCTGTTGTGTCAATTATTGCTGTAGCGGCTGGTGGCAGATACGAAATGGCGATTATGCTCCCTAAAAAAGATGAAGATGCCTTCAATATTTTAGCACTTTCTGTAATCATATCATTTGTAGTTTCTGCTTTTGTTTTTATCTTTATTTTAATTTTTCAAAATTCTTTCATTTCTATATTCATAGAGAAATATCCCTGTTACGGGTTTTCGGAAATAAAATTTTGGCTTTATCTAATTCCTGTTAGCATTTTCTTAATGTCGGCATATCAGATCGTCAATTACTGGTCAACACGACAAAAAACATTTAAAATGAACGCTTCAGGACGTATCGGCCAATCTGGCGTCAATTCATTAACAACACTTTCGATGGGTTTTTTGACCAAAGGGCCACTGGGACTAATAACAGGAACTTTAACCGGCTATGCCACAGGATTTTTTGTACTTTCCTTTAACATTTTTAAAAATATTAAAAACTTATTCCCATTCATTACCAAAGCCAAACTTAAAGAAAATGCCATTACCTATAAAGCTTTTCCCATCATCAATGCGCCCCCTGCCCTATTAAGTACGATGCAGGATTATGGCATCTTATTTATTATTGCTTATTTCTTTTCTTCTTTTGTTGTGGGTTGTTATAGTTTTGTTATACGTATTATGAACATCCCTTTATCACTAATCGGCTCTTCGATGTATCAGGTTTTCTATCAGAAAGCCAGCTCTCTGTACAACAATAATGAGAACATACAGCCCTTTGTAAAAAAATTATTTTTAAGAAGCTTCCTTATCGGCTTGCCTATATTTGTTCTGATTTTTGTACTGGCGCCACGGGTTTTTGCTTTTGTTTTTGGCGAGGAATGGCGTTATGCTGGTGAACTTGCCCAAATATTAACGCCCTGGTTATTCCTTAACTTCATAGCCAGCCCCATCTCTTCCTTACCTCTTATCACCAACAACCAGAAAAAAGCCATGTATCTTGTTATTATTGATATATCCCTTCGCATAAGCGCCCTCCTTATTGGTGGCATGGCAGGAAGCTTTAAAATTGGCTTGGGTATTATGACAATAAGCTGCAGCATTGTGGTGCTATTTGCTTTAAGATGGTACTACAAACTTAGTGGCGAAGTGAATATGGGCGATTTAAAAAACACCTGATTTAAAAAGTATCATAATCAGCTCCCGTATAACTGATATCGGCATAAGATATAGTTTTATCTATTTCATAATACCCGATTGGTAAAGAATCCTGAAACTCTATTTTACTCTTCAGATAAGTAAATAACCAATGATTTTCGCTTAATGTAAGTATCGTTTTCTTACAACCCAACTTATGGGCTAAACATTTTAATGTGTTTAAAAATTCATTCGTTTTACCCTCTTCAAATTTCCCTACAGCTCCTACCATCAAGTGTGGTTCGGGCTTTATCAGCATAGAAAAATTATTGATTTTTATTAAATGAATACTCTTATTGTTCAGTTTATATTTGAAAAAATCAACATCTTTTTTTATGTATGCCTTTGAATCTGTATCATTAAAAACATCCGCATTTTCTTGATTTAATTCGATTTTATATTTTTTTAGTTTTCTGTGGCAATAATTCTTATAAAAAGACCACAGTTTCTTATATTTTGAACTAAGTTCACACAAGGGTAAAAGTACGTTGTTTGAAACGGTAAAATTTTTCATAGTCCCATAAAACTTCCAGTCGAGATTTTTTGCAAAACCCGGATAGGAATTGGCATTGGGAAATCCAAAGACACAGGCAAAGCCACTTTCTTCGGCTAATTTATAACAAGCTTTAGCCAGTATTGTAAATAGTCCTTTCTTTCTGTGCTCGGGAGCCGTCATGGTATCGCCCGACTGTGCCACTTTATAATCTTTACCCTGTATATGCATACGCATGGGGAAAGCCCCATAATAGGCAGCCAAATCACCATCTGTATGTACTGCCAGATAACCCAGATTCTTATATCCGAATGCGGCGGTATCGTATTTAATCCTTACCTCTTCTTCTGTTGCTTTTAAATCGAACGACCTTAAATACAATTCCTGTATGCTGCTGTAAGATGTATCTTCAATCTTTATAAAATTATAATCACTCATAATTAAATTTGTTTAGTTAAAACCTCTTATTTTAAATGCCTTACTTAAAAAAAACATGTTCGATGCATACGTTGTTGTATTTGATATACCGTGCCTTTGTAATATTCTTTTATCGTTTAAATCGTCTTCGCAGCGGTAATCAACAGCCAGTTGCTTGTCGTATCCCAGTTGCTCAGCCATGTCTTTAACCTCTTTGTTATAGCAACCATCGGGGTAAGCAATCATATCTATTTTTTTTTCTATGGTTTTCTCCAGCACTTCCTTCGACTTTAAAAGTTCCTGCTCAGCATCAAACCTGTCTATGAGTCCTAAATTATAATGCAAATAAGCATGTGAGCCAATGTCAACATATTCTGAACTTGCCAGCTTCTTTAAACTGTCTTTATCCAACAATTTCCATATTTCTGTATCAATCTCTTTAATCTTTTTTTTAATATTTAATTTGAGTATCATTTCATCTAGAATGTCTTCTCTCTCATTTGCAGTTTTGTGTTTTAAAAACTCAATTAAATCTGTACCGTCATGTACAAGAGACCCATTTTTAATGTGCATTCCCGCTATTTCCAAGACCTCATTTTTATAAAAATAATTCATGGCGTCAATAACATCAGAAGAAAGCAGATAATCACTTTCTTGAGCGATAATTCCAGAGATAAAAAATGTGGCCTTAATTTTATATTTTTCCAGTAAAGGCAATGCATTGCTCAGATTGTTCATGTATCCATCATCAAAAGAAATTGTAAGTGTTTTTCTTTTGTTTTTTACACCTTGTCTGTAACGCTCAAATGCCTCAGGAATACTTATAATGTCGAAATGTTTTTTATAGTACTGTAATTGCTTTTCAAATTGCTCAGCAGTTAGATGTCGTAAAGTGTAATACGTACTGTCCTTCTTCACTATACCATGATAAATAAGATTTAATGTTGAATTATCGGAAGAATTTCTGATAAGCTTTTCCAGACCCGTATTAATGATGATAGGGAAAATAAATTTCCTTGCCACTGATTTTGTAAAACTCATTTTTATTTAATTGCTTATTCTGCTGATAAAATTTATTAATCTTTTATACAACGAATTGAGAAACCATAAGTTTTATTTCTGCTTACTTTACTCATGTTAATGTCATTGTAGTATAAATAGTGGCTCCATGCTTCTGTTGTATTGTTTTCATTGGTCGACCACCAACTGCCATAATTACATATGCCATCGTAAACACCAGTAATATAACGATAACCTGAAGCATAGGCCGTGAAACCACTTTTATTTCTGTAATCAGGATAATCGGTATTGCATACTGCACCTTGTATAGAAGAGTTAGACCATGAGCTTAATGCAGCTAATGATTTTGCAAATTTATTTCCTGTAACAGAGCCATCGTAATTAAAACCATTGGCTGTAAGATAATTTTCCAATAATGTCCATTCTGCCTCTGATGGTATGTGCCAACCAACTGGAGCAATGTTACGGGTATCAGTAACAACATACCAATTGTACAACTTGCCATTGTCGGTTGAGTTAGCGGGGTTATTGTCATAATCGGCGTATGCACCTGTTGATAATACACTCCATGAAGTGGCGTTGGTTACATTGGGAATAGATGTGCCATCGCGATATTTTGTCGTTTTTAGGTTTTCAACCATCCATATTTGTGTCCCAATAGTAATGGTATGGTATATATTACCGTCAATATCTGTAACTGTCATAGGGGTTGAAAAACTCATCGCACTGCCATAACCGGTTCCAGCACTATTGGTCGCATAAGCACGTACATAATAAGTTGTATTGGCATAAATTCCTGTTATATTGCTTGTAAAACTTCCTGCTCCTGTGCCATCAGATGTTTTATTGTCTGCTATTGTTGGTGTTTGATTGGTACTCCAGCAAACACCACGGGCTGTTATAGTTGATCCGCCATCGCTGGTAATATTACCCCCACTGTTGGCAGAAGTAAGTGTGATGTTCGATACTGCTGTTGTGGTAATAACGGGTATCTGTACTGTTGGTCTGTTATTATTGTTATCATTATCATCTTCATCATCCTTTTCACAACTATTGGTAAGCAATATTACAATGCCCATTAAAAGTAATGTTAAAATAGGGAATTTTGTTTGATTTTTCATATTAAAATATTATTTAAAAATATTATAATGTATTTAACTCTTATAAGAGATTTCAAATATA
>CAZVOS010000047.1:0-10023 GCA_964628845.1 uncultured Bacteroidales bacterium
TTTGTAAATTATTTAGTGCTTGCTGAATAAGCATTGGTTTATTAATAAAAAAAACTTAGATTTGCAGTATGATATAATGCCATATGGATATTCCTATATTAAAAGATATTGTCATCATACTGGGGCTTTCGGTTGTCATCATTCTTATATTTCAAAGGTTTAAACTTCCTTCGGTATTGGGTTTTCTTATTGCCGGTCTTATTGCAGGTCCTAATGGACTTAAGCTTATCCATGCCACACATGAAGTGGAACTGATAGCTGAAATAGGTATTATCTTCTTATTGTTCGTTATTGGTATTGAGTTCTCACTGAAAACTCTGGCTGCCATCAAAAAAACAGTTATACTGGGTGGTATTTTACAAGTATTTATTACTATTGGTGTTACCAGCTACATTGCTCATGTTTATGGATTGCCATTTAACCAAGCTGTTTTTATTGGATTCTTGTTGTCGTTAAGCAGTACCGCTATTGTTCTTAAGGTTTATCAGGAAAGGGGTGAGATAACAACACCACATGGGAGGGTGTCTGTAGCCATTCTTATCTTTCAGGATATCATTGTGGTGCCTATGATGCTTATAACTCCTTTGTTGGCAGGGGCTTCGGATAATCTTACACACAGTATTCTCATATTAGCTGTTAAAGTAATTGTCATTATTGCTGTCATGTTTGTACTAGCCCGCTATGTTGTGCCTGTGCTGTTTAATATGGTTGTTAAAACAAAAAGTCGAGAACTTTTTATACTTACGGTTGTTGTACTTTGTTTTTCGACGGCATGGCTTACCTCATCGGTGGGCTTGTCGCTTGCTTTGGGGGCTTTTTTTGCAGGACTAATCATCTCCGAATCAGACTACAGCCATCAAGCCACAGCCAATATTTTACCTTTCAGGGAAATTTTTGTGAGTTTCTTTTTCGTATCTGTTGGCATGCTCCTAAATTTGAATTTTTTCATGAACCATATTATTAGCATTCACCTTCTGACCTTAGCTGTTATTCTTCTTAAAACCATTATAATAACTATTACTGTTTTTATCCTGAGATATCCTGCCCGAACTATATTTATAACGGCTTTTTCACTTTTTCAGGTAGGGGAGTTTGCTTTTTTACTTTCGGTAACGGGTATGGAATATAAATTATTGACAGAAAATGTTTATCAGTACTTTCTATCCATATCAATAGTGTCAATGGGCTTAACACCTTTTATGATACAAAATGCTTCACGTTTTGCCAATTATTTAATTCGCTCTCCTTTACCAAAAAAAGTTAAAGAGCGGCTAAACAATATGGCAGAAAAAAAAGAATTTAAAGAATTGAATACTGAAAAGCTCAAAGACCATCTGGTCATCATTGGCTATGGTACCAATGGCGAAAACCTGACACTGGCGTCGCATGATGCTCAGATACCATATATAGTTATTGAGCTTGAACCCGAAATCTATAAATCAATTAAAGAAAAAGGAGTGCCCGTAATCTTCGGTGATGCCAGCGATGATGTGATATTACAGCACGCCCATATTCATGAGGCAAGGGTTATCGTTGTGGCCATCTCGGATGCTTTAGCCACACAAAAAATCATTAGCAGCATCCGCGAAATTACCGAGACAGCTCATATCATTGTAAGAGTTAAACACCAAAAAGAAATTGACGACATCTTTAAACTGGGTGCTGATGAAGTTATCCCCGAAGAGTTCGAAACCTCAATAGGCATATTTACAAGCGTATTGCGTAAATATCTGGTCCCTTACGATGAGATACAAGCTTTTACAAACCGTTTCCGTTCCATGAATTACGAAATTCTAAGAAACCTGCCCATAGAAAACGCCCCCAAACTCTCAATACCCGATATGACTATAGCCACGCTACCTGTGATGCAAAGTCATAATAAGGTTGTAGGAAAAACCATAGCAGAGTCTAATCTCAGAGCAGCGTATGGTGTTAATATATTGGCCATAAAAAGAGCTAATAAATACATCACCGAAATAAAACCGAGCACAGTGATATTACAGGATGATATTCTTTTTGTTTTTGGTCGCCCCCATAATATCACATGGATAAATAAATGTTTTAAGACGGTGTGAGAGTAAGCAGTAAGCAGTAAAATGATATTATGAAAACAAAAATTTTACTTTTAGTTATTCTTTGGTTTGTAAGTGCTAGTGTTTGTGAAGTTTGGGGGCAGGATGTTGATAAAGCTATGATTTACTTTAAAAATGAAGAATACTATAAAGCTGCAGCAGAATTTGAAGCGGCTCTACCCGCTCTTGAAAAACAGTATGGCAAAAATGACACGGTCTGGTATGCTTATTATATCAATTATACCGCATTGAGTTTTGAAAATTGCCAGCAGTTTAGTAAAGCAGAGCAGTATTATTTATTGGCAAAAAATATTTACGAAAATGTTTCAGGTTCTGCCGACTCTTTCTATGGCGCAATTTTAAACAATTTGGCATTATTGTACTCTTACATGGGACAATACTACAAAGCCTTACCCCTATCCATTAAAGCATTGGAGAACTGTGAAAAATCTCTTGGGAAGAAGCACCCATCTTATAGTTCTCGTTTAAACAACTTGGCGTTGTCTTATTCTGATATGGGTGAATATGATAAAGCCCTGCCGCTATTGCTTGAGGCATTGGAAAACACAAAAGAAAATCTTGGAAAGAATAATTTTGAATATGGAATGAGTCTAGGAAATTTAGGCGCACTTTATTCGGAAATGGGTGAATATGAAAAAGCATTACCTTTTTTATTGCAAGCACTTGAAAATATTGAAGAAACTCTAGGTAAAGAACATCCAGAATATGGTGAAAAATTAAACAACCTTGCTTTATTTTATGCAAATATTGGACTTTATGAAAAAGCATTATTTTTCTATTTGCAAGCACTAGAAAATTCAGAAAAATATTATGGAAAGGCACATACAAAATTTGTAATAAGATTAAATAATATTGCAGGATTGTATAGAGATATTGGAAATTATGACAATGCTCTTCGCTTATTTCTGGAAGCACTTGATATAATGGAAAATTTACATGGAAAAGAACACCCATTATATGGAGCTTTATTATATAATTTATCAGATTTATATAAACAAATGGGACAATATGAACAAGCTATGTTTTTTTGTTTAGAAGCACTTAAAATTCATGAGATATTATTTAACAAGGAGCATAGGTTTTATGGTGAATGTTTAAATTTACTGGCAGTATTGTATTCAATTATGAATGAATATGATAAAGCCTTGCCTATTTATCAGGTAGCGCTTGAAATAGTAAAGAATACTTTTGGAATTGATAATTTAAAGTATGCGATTACATTTAATAGTATAGCAAATCTATATGTTAACACTGGTCAATTTGAACAAGGTTTGTTTATATATAAGGAAACGCAAAATATTTTCTTAAACAAGATTGAATCTAACTTTACATTTTTATCGGAAACGGAAAAAGAAAAATATGTTAAAACTGTTTTGTATAATTTTGAAGTGTATCAAAGTTTTTATTCAAAATGCCATGCACAGCAAAGTGGTGTTGAAGAGTACAGCTATAATATTGAGCTTGCCATTAAAGGTATGATATTAAACTCTGGCATCAATATGCGCCAAGCCATTTTAAACAGCAATAACCCTGAAGCATTAGCAAAATACGATGACTGGCTTAACCTACGTGTCACATTAGTACATCAATACACAAAACCCCTCGCAGAGCGCACCATAGATGTGGCCATTTATGAGGCAGAAGTTGATAAGTTAGAAGGAGAATTGGCCCGCTTATCATCGGGCTTTGAGCAAAATAAAAAGCTTTTCAGTATCAAATGGGAGGATGTACAAAAACAACTTAAACCCAATGAAGTAGCTATAGAGTTTGCTTCTTTCAGATATTACAATGATAAAGAATGGACAGATAGTACCATGTATATAGCATTGGTGTTACGCCCTCAGGATACACACCCCCAACTTGTGCCCTTATGTGAGCAAAAACAATTGGACTCGCTTTTTGCCAATAAAGGCAGTGCCGATGCATCTTTTGTGGCAAGTTTATACAGAGGGGCTACAGCACTTCAATTAGAAGATGTTTCTTTGTCGGCAAATATATACACTGTGCTTTGGGAACCCTTGGCTCCTTATATACCCGAAGGCAGCACCGTGTATTTTGCTCCTTCGGGCACTCTGCATCAGATTGCTTTTGCAGCCATACAAACACCCGATGGCAAGGTATTATCCGATAAATACCGGCTTGTCCAATTGTCAACAACTGCCAGATTGGCACAAGAGTCGGCCTTTAAAGAAACAAATATAACTGATATAGCTCTTTTTGGTGGTATATACTATGATGTAGAAGAAAAAGATTTGTTGGCACAGTCACTGCTGGCAAGTACCAAAAATACCACTACACGAGCATTGCCCCACGATTTGGAAAGGGGGAGCCAAAGCTGGAACTTTTTGCAAGGTACTCTAAACGAAGTAAACGCCATCAATAATTTAGCCCAAAGCAATAAGATTAAAACACAGCTTTATACAGGCGTAACTGCAGTAGAAGAACGCTTTAAAGCCCTGAGCGGCAATAATTCCCCTCGCATACTGCATATAGCTACGCATGGTTTTTTCTTCCCCGACCCCCAAAAAGAATACAAAGAAACTGGTTTTATGGGGCAAGAGGATAAGCATGTGTTCCGTGCTTCAGATAATCCCCTTAACCGTGCAGGCCTACTCTTTGCCGGAGCCAACCGCACATGGAAAGGCGATACTGTTCCCGAAGGCGTAGATGACGGCATACTCACAGCTTACGAAGCTGCCAATGTATATCTAAACAATACCCAATTAGTGGTATTATCTGCCTGCGAAACAGGTCTGGGCGACATCAAGGGCAGCGAGGGTGTATTTGGCTTGCAGCGTGCCTTTAAAGGTGCCGGCGCCGAATACCTGCTGATGAGTCTCTGGAAAGTCCCCGATAATGAAACCGCCGAGTTTATGGCATACTTCTATGGCAAATTGTTTACAGGCAGTTCCATACTTGTGGCCTTTGAATCCACACAAACTTATATGAAAACCAAATATACTGGAGAACCTTATAAATGGGCAGCGTTTGTGCTGATTAGGTAATTGAAAATATTTTCTATATGTTCATTATGATATTTCTTGCAAATAAATTAAATTCAGATAGATTATTCCTGTATTTTTGATATTATTTTGTGAATTTGCAGGAAAAAACAATGTTTTTCAAGAAAACTTAATTCGGAAATTTTGAAATAATAATGGTAGGTATTTCCTCAAAATTGAGTTGCATCAGAAAAGGAAGGGATAGTTTTAATTTGATTCAGCTTCAATCATTTTAATCAACCCGTGCACCACCACCATACAAACCATTAGATACTGCTGCCGCTGCACATAATTTAAACAGTATTCTGGCACCTACATTGGCATCCCAATCGGTTCTTTTATTGTGTCCCACCTCGCATAAGTCGAAGCCAATAATTTTTTTGTTATGTTTGATAATTTGTTTTAATAAATAACAAACCTGATTAAAAGTCAGACCCCCCGGAACAGCTGTTCCAGTGTTAGGGCAAAGCGATGGCTCTAAACCATCTATATCAAAACTGATATAAACAGCCCCTTCAAGCTTGCTGATGATATCTTGAGTGATGCTATCCCAGCTTGTTCCTTTTAATTGCCTATTTTTAATATCATAATCAAAGAAAGTATGGATGCGTTGTGGCTCATCTTCAATACGTTTTAATTCTTTGTGGGCTATATCGCGAACACCTGCCTGTATGAGTTTTGATATATTTTTTTCTTTAAGGGCATGATGCATCACCGATGCATGCGAATATTCAAATCCCTCATAACCGTTTCGCAAGTCGGCATGGGCATCAATCTGCAGAATGGAAAAACTTTTGTGCTTTTTACATAATGCCCTTATGAGACCTAAGGGAACACTATGCTCCCCGCCTAAGATGCCTACAATCTTATTTTTATTCAAATAGGACAGTGATTTTTCTTCCACCCATTTATTTAATGCATCGCTTTTATTATTGATATCTTTAATAATCTTATTGAAAGTGGTGTCCTCTTCGGCTTTATGTCCCTGAGAGATACAGTCAATATATTTCTGGGCTTTTTTTCGGAGGTTTTTATTTTCTTTTTGCCAGTAGTTGGAGATGTCTTCCAAATAAATACCTGTTTCCCAAACATTACCGTATTCATAATCGAACAAATCGAGCAGTGTGGATGCTTTTTTTATGTCTTCGGGAGCATCGGCTGTACCTGCATTATACGATACTGTGACGTCCCATGGAACAGGAATGATGATGATATCTGATTCTTCTGCATTAAAGGGCAAACCGAAGATGTTCTTATCCATGGTCAGCAACTCATCATAGTCGAATGACTCTATTTTTTCTTTTTTTGTATTGCGCATCTTAAAAAAGATATAATTTTATAAATGTTTTTATTAACCTTTTAAACTTTACAAAAATATGAATAATAGACAAATCAGAGCCATACTGTTGATTTTATTTTCAATGGGCATGTTCATTTTATCTTATGCTCAAGATAATTTATCGCTTGCGAGCAAATCTTTTTTAAACGATATAAAACCTTATAAAATAAACGACAGTTATGTAATTACTGATGCGGATATAATAAACAAATACGCTCTTTATAAGTTTGATGGTGGCTTGTACGTTTCAGGTCTGGCTAAAATAAGTGGGCAAGATGTGGCAAAAATATTAAGAGAGAAAGGATGTATCATAAATACTCAGTTCAATGATATTATCTCTATAAGGATACCTTTAAATCAACTTTCTGATGTTTTGGGCACAAAAGGGCTAGTATATCTAGAGTTAGGGCGGAAAGTAAAACCCCATTTAAAAGATGTGTTGGTTGACACCAGGGCCGACAGTGTACATGCAGGTATAAACCTTCCCCAGTCATATTCAGGCAAAGGTGTGGTGCTGGGTGTTACCGACTGGGGCTTCGATTATACGCACCCCACATTTTATGATACTGCGATGACACAACTAAGGATTGTAAGGGCATGGGACCAGTACAAACTTTCGGGGCCTGCACCACAGGGCTTTACTTATGGTACTGAATTCAGTACAGAGCAGGAACTATTAACTGCAGAGCACGACACATCCAATATTTATAATTTGTCCACTCATGGTACACATACAAGCAGTATAGCTGCAGGTACTGGTGCGGGTACTGCATATAAGGGTTTTGCTTATGAGTCGGAACTAGTGTTAGTTACCATTCTTGTGGACGAAGCTTCGGTGCTGGATGCCTTTAATTATATTTATAATTATGCCAGTTCAAATGGCAAACCCTGTGTGGTTAATATGAGTTGGGGTTTGTATTATATGGGCACTATGGATGGCAATTCGCTGATAAGTCAGGCACTCGATTACCTCTCGGATATGGGTATGACCTTTGTGAGCAGTGCAGGCAATAACGGGGATGTTGATTTCCATGTGAAGAAAGATTTTACCCAACAGGATACCTTACGCACTTTTGTTACCTTCGATTCTTATGGCTATTACCCTAGCATGTGGGGACAATCGGTAAGCATGTGGGGGAGTGCCAATACATCATTTCAATATGGACTTGAGATTTATGATGTGGATTATAATCTAATATCTGATTTGCCCATATATCTAACTTCTGACAATACCATACTGGACACAAACATAGTTATAGTGAATGATACGATTACATATAAGATTGAATGTACGTCTTCAAATTTACATAACCAGCGGCCTGGTGTGAGGTTAAGGGTGCGCAATCTGAAAACAAACCTCTATAAAATAGCTGTTAAAGTAATTGCTGATACAGCAACAGTACATTTATGGAATATTATTGAGCTTATTAACGATGTGGGCAACTGGGGTTCTTCTTTTACGGCTCCGATACCTAACACTCAGGCCGGAGACCCCAATTATGGTATTGGCGAACCTGCCTGTGCTCAAAGTGTAATTGCGGTGGGCTCATACCGTGCACAGGTCACCTTACCTAATGGCAACCTTTACTATGGAAATATTTCCCCATTCTCGAGCAAAGGCCCTCTAATTAATGGCAATATGAAACCAGATATTACGGCTCCAGGCAGCAGTGTGGGTTCAGCCATTTCATCATTCTATAATGGCGGTACAGTGAGCAGTATTGCCAATGTGAATTTTAATGGCAAAACATATACTTTTGGCCGTTTGTCTGGCACTTCAATGTCGGGTCCTGCTGTAGCGGGTATAGCTGCTTTGTTGTTGGAAATTAACCCCACTTTAACACACAACCAACTCGAAACCCTTATCAAAGAGACTGCAAGGCAGGATAGTTATACGGGTGTAATCACATCTGCTGGTAATACACTATGGGGTTGGGGAAAAGCCAATGCTTATCATGCTGCACGTTTAGCTTCGGGAATGTCGTATATGACTGATTATTCAAAGAATAAAGACATGACTCTTTATCCTAATCCCAGCACAGCTGCCATAAAAATCATTGATATTGAAGATGGGATATATGTTCTGAAAATTTTTGATGTTACAGGTAAAATGGTTTATATGCTAAAAGATGTTTCGATTTCGGACAGCTGTACTTTAAATTTAAACCTTCTCAAAAGAGGGCTATATACATTAAGTTTAGAAAATGAAGACAGAAGGTATATAAAAAAGATAATTTTAAATTAAAAAGAGACCCTTGATACTCAAGAGTCCCTTTTTATCGCTGTATTTTTATAGTCTTATTATTTACAACATCCCCTTCCTGCTTTTGCATGATGTCTTTTTCTGTTATCAACAGCATGTTTCGATTTGATATGTCTTTTGTCTTTATGCATTTTTTGTGAGAAAGGGGTGTATGCACAACAGTGTTTGGGGTGGTTTTGTTTTGTTACTTGTTTTACCTGACAGGATTTGAAATCCTTAATTTTTCCTCTTTGGAAAACAGCTTGAGCACTAACAGTGTGAATGGTTAAAAATAGACACATTGTTAATATGCAAAGAAATAATTTTTTCATGACGTTATGTTTTAAGGGGTTTATATTATTAAAACAAAAAACGTGCTTATTTTATTGTAAAGAAAGTAACTATCTGGTTTCTAATTTTTTAATACAACGGTAAAGGCATTCTCTGAGTGCTTTCTCGCGGGGGTCGTCTTGTGCAAAACCCTTCATAAATGTGGGGGCATAACAATATCCAAGCTTCAAATCGGGGTCGGCAAAGCCAAAACTACCTCCGGCTCCAGTCATCCCAAATGAACTTTCGCTTAAACCAAATGCAAAGCTTTTTGAGGGTTTGCGGAAGCCATGATTGAAATACATCGGTATGCCTAATACCATATCTTCGTTTTCGTTAGGCATTATAAGTGCAGGCATCGTTAATGATCTGTAAACATCATTTTTAAGAGATAGTTCATCTCCACCTTTTGCAAATATCCAGTAGAGTTTGGCGATATCCTGTACTTTACCTATGCCATTAACTGAGGGTAGTTTTGTTTTGAGAAATCTTGTTTTGTTCGGATTAAAACCAATAAGAATGCGAAATGTTCTGTTGAGCAAAGAAAATGGGTTATACAATTTTCTCCTCACTTGGGGTGGCAGTTGCCAGAATTTAAAAAAACTTTTTAAAGAAGTGATTTGATGGATATGTGCCACTCTGTTTCTGTCGATAGTATCAGGAAGACCGAAATAAAATTCTATATCAAGAGGTCTTGCAATGCGTTTGTTGAAGTATTCATGCATGTCCTCATAAGATGAATGGCTGTGCTTGAATAGTTCATTAATATACAATCCTGTTGAGTATAAATGGTATCCTTGCTTAGTGCCCGGCTCCCATAATGTTTTTTGTTTTTCTATTACATTGCGTATATAAGTTGTATCATTAATATTTTTAACCTTGATTTTTTTGTTAAATAGGGGTACACCTGCCTGATGTGATAACATCTGGTTTACTGTTATTTTTTCTTTGTCGTTTACCTCGAATCCCTGCCAGTAATCAGCAATTTTATCATTATAGTTAATCATACCATCTGAT
>CAZVOS010000048.1:0-10021 GCA_964628845.1 uncultured Bacteroidales bacterium
CCTTAAAGTGTATTTAAATATTACATTAGCATCAGTGGCCATGCTAGGTATTGTAATCTTACAGATTTTATGGTTTACAAATGCCTACCATCTTAAAAATGAGCTTTTCGATTACAAAGTGCAGGTAGCTCTAAAAAGCATTGTAAATCAAATGATTGATAAGAAGCACGAGCTAAATAAAGATGTGTTCTGTGAGCATTTTTGTCAATTTAAAAATCAAAAAATCATTGAACATATAGATAAAAATCTTTTAGACAGCATTATTGACGCTGAATTTGAAAGTCTCGACATTGACAAGTATTACGAATATGCTGTTATAAAAAAGTACAATTCTGAATTCATTATTGGCAATTACAATAATTTTAAAGAGCAGTTGCTTTCCACAAAATTCAACATCTCATTATCTTGTGTCTCCACATGCAGTTCGCCAAACGATAGTTTTTACCTGTCTTTTGTTTTCCCTCAGAAAGAACTATTTATCTTCAAACAATTAGTCATTTCGCTTATAGTGAGTCTGTTATTCTTTATTTTACTTATCATCAGTTATTTTAAAACGGTTTCCTACTACCTGAAACTCCTTAAATTGTCAGCCATCAAAGCAGATTTTATAAATAACCTGACGCATGAATTTAAAACACCTATTGCTACCATTTCTATTGCTGGAGATATGCTTAATAAAGAAATTGTTATTACTGATGAAGAAAGACGTCAAAAATATTTAAGTATCATCAAAACTGAAAATGAACGATTAAAAAACCACGTAAATCAGATACTTCAAATATCCAATATTGAAAAAGGGGATATTTTTCTTAATATCGATAATATCAACATCCACACGCTTATTGAAAAATTACTGAATAATTTTGAAATTATTATTAAAGAAAAGGAGGGCGTCTTTTTAAAAGATTTCAGGGCAGAATCACCTATAGCAAAGATAGATGAAACACATTTTTATAATGTACTCTCTAACCTTATTGATAACTCAATAAAATATACCACAAACAAACCCATCATCAGTATAGAGACTTATAATAATGAAGGTGCATTTATTATTGAATTGTCAGATAATGGTATTGGCATCCCTAAAGAACATATTAACCATGTTTTCAAACAGTTTTATCGTGTCCCTACTGGAAATATTCATAATATTAAAGGTTTTGGTTTGGGATTGTATTATGTAAAAACCATATTAAAAGCTATGAAAGCCGATATAAAAATAAAAAGCGAACCCCATAAAGGCACAACATTTACAATAATAATAGCTGTTTAGTTTTAACCATTGTAGATGGCTCCGCAGCATGAATCCCTGCTTGCTCCGGTAACTGACTTCAGACAATTAATTTCATTATGGGAACGCAATAAACCCAGAAATGCAAAAATCAGAGCTTCCTTGAAATCTATAGTATTATTATCAGGTATAATGATTTTTTTATTTTTTAATAATCCTTTAATGCATGATATTAAGAAAGAATTATAGCACCCGCCACCAGTTATAAGTACTTTATTGCCAACATCATTATTTTTTATTGTATGAGCTGTCTGGTAAGCTATGTGATGTGTTACAGTATTGAGTTTATCAATAATATTTATTGAGGAATTATTCAAAACAGGTATAAACTCAGTTTCGAGCCATTCTCTACCTAAAGATTTGGGATATTCTTTTGTGTAAAAAAGGAGTTCGTTTAATGTATTGAAAAGCTTAATGTTAAAAGTTCCTTTTGAAGCAACTTTGCCCCCCTCATCAAAGAATGCGGAGTTATTATAACTTCTATACAATCTGTTTAATATAATATTTACCGGGCATATATCAAATGCAAGACGTTTATCATTTGAATCGAATGAAATATTCGCAAAACCACCTAAATTGATACAATAATTATAATCATCAAAAAGAAGTTTGTCGCCTACTGGTACCAATGGAGCACCTTGTCCTTTCAGAGCCACATCCATTGAGCGAAAATCAGCAATAACAGTCTTCTTTAATAGTGCTGCCAAAGTTGCTCCACAGCCAAGTTGTGCTGTAAATCCTTTGTCGGGCTGATGAAAAACCGTATGTCCATGAGATGCAATAATATCTGCATCACAATGGAATTCCTTGAAAAATCTTTTAATAAATCCTGCCACCAGATATGCATAATCCACATGCAACTTAATATATGATTCTGCTCTACAATGGTGGATTTCGCTTAAGCGTTTATACCATATATTATTATACGTATATGTTTTTGCATATTTGATTTCATAATGCCATATGCCAGTATTATCCTCTCTGAATGTGCACAATGCCACATCAACACCATCAAGAGAGGTGCCTGACATAATTCCTATAACAGTATATTCTTTCAATTCTAAAGTGCTTCTAAAATAGTTTCCAGTTTAATACCTCTGGAACCCTTTATTAATATTGTTTTATTTACCAAACGTTTACTATTAAGAAACCCCTTTAAGATTTCAGAGGTCTCGAATTCTTCATAGTGATATTTATTGACGGATTTAAAAATGCTACCTACAAGAAAAACATTTTCAAATTCTTTTTCCTTTAGAAATTTTAATATTCTTTCATGTTCAATTGAAGATTCGGTACCTAATTCGAGCATATCACCAATGACAACAATTTTGTTCTGAACAGACATTTCCGAAAAACTGTTCAGAGCCGCTTCCATCGAAGTAGGATTGGCATTATAAGCATCCAGTATTACTGTATTCTTCTCTGTTTTAATCAATTGTGAACGGTTATTTTGAGGTGTATATAATTGTAAAGCTTCAATTATTTTTGTATCATCGATGTTGAAAAATCTACCGATACTTATTGCGGCTAATACATTATATATATTATATGTACCAAAAAGATTTGTATTGATTTGAATATTTCTCCATAATAGATTCAAATACAAATTTGAATCTATAAGTTGTGTGTTAATATCCCCTTTCTCATTTTGGCTGTAGGTTATTCTTTTAATTTTTTCAGACAAGCTCATCAGTAAGTCATCGTCTGCATTAACAAAAACATTTTCCCCATATTTATGCACATACTTATAAAGAGCTGTTTTGGTATCTATAATATTATTCATATTAAGAAATCCCTCAAGATGAGCTTTCCCTATATTTGTTATGATACCATGTGTAGGACAAGCTATTTGGCATAGTTCATCAATTTCGCCAATATGATTAGCACCCATTTCGATAATAGCTATATCATCTTCATTATTTACAGATAACAATGTTAATGGTACACCTATATGATTATTTAAATTGCCTTTTGTTGCTTTACATTTATATTGCATAGATAATACGGCATGGATTAATTCTTTAGTTGTTGTTTTGCCATTTGAGCCGGTGATGCCAATTACAGGGATTTTCAATTTTTTTCGGTGGAATAAAGCAAGTTTTTGAAGGGTGTTAAGAACATCAGTTACAAGAAAATAATTCTCATTAACAGCATATAGTGGCTCATCAACTACAGCCATAATTGCCCCCTTTTCTAATGCATTTTGTGCATATTTGTTTCCATTAAAGTTATGACCCTTTAGGGCAAAGAATATGCTGTTTTGAGGTACATTTCTACTATCAGTGGTTATTATTTTATATTTTTCAAATAGATTGTAAAGAGTCTCAATGATATTATTCATAATTTATATGTGGCTTAAATAAAAAACCCCAAATAAATGGGGTTCTTATATAATAATTAGGTACAATAAACATCGTTATTTATCACCTCCAGGTGTTGGAGAGCCCACACGGTGCATTGAGCATCTGAAACCGATTGTACGTGTTGATTGGTTTTCGTCGAGAAATCGGCGGGTTCCTGATACCAGCCAATAAGCTCTGTCTTCCCAGTTACCTCCTTTATAAACTCTTGCTTTGTCGTTTATCATCGAAGTCTGGCTGTATTCGTACATGATTTTGTTTCTTTGTTCATCGTCAATTTCTTCTTCGGCAAAAGAGAGACTTGAATTTTTATCACCATCGAGGTAGTTTATGTTGTCTGCATATCTGTAATTTCTTCTGTCGATGCTTTCTTCAATAGTTACATCGCGCCACATGATTTTACCTAATGTATCTTTTTCTTCAATAAATTTATCTTCATCTCTTACTTGAGTTTGGAAAACATTTCCTCTGAAAGCCCTGAAGTCAGCCATATCTTCGGGAGAGAGAGGTCTGTAAACATCCATAACCCATTCACTCACATTACCTGCCATATTGTATAAGCCATAGTCGTTTGGCCAGTAAGAGAATACATGATTGGTAATATCGGCTGCATCGTTAAGGTTTCCGGCAGTACCCATATGGTCGCCTCTGCCACGTTTAAAGTTGGCAATAAATTCGCCCATATTCTGGTATCGGTCGGTACGAGTGATATGTCCATTCCAAGGATACAATCTACGTTCAATAATACGTTCGTAGAGTGTATTCCCGATGAGCCCTATAGCTGCAAATTCCCATTCAGCTTCGGTGGGGAGGCGGTAGCGAGGCAACATAATTCCGTCTTCCATTCTAGTTTTACGGGTACCTGCGCCACTTGGGTTCAAATCGGTAAGGTCGTTTCGCACCATGCCTTCGTATTGTCCTGCATAATAGGCGTCTGTGTTAAAATTTTCTTCATTAAACTGGTTGGGGTCCATATTAAGTATGCCTTCTCTGATAAGAATCATTTCGTTAACACGGTCTGTTCTCCATGCACAGTAGTCATTTGCCTGATGCCAGTTAACACCTACAACGGGATAATCTCTATAGGCAGGATGTCTTAAATACAGTTCTACATAGGGCTCATTGTAAGCCAAGCGGTCTCTCCAAACAAGTGTATCAGGGAGTGCTTTATCGTGAACTTCAGGATAATCAGCACCGAAAACCCTGTTGAGCCAATAGAGGTATTCGAGATAAAAGAGGTTGGTAACTTCTGTTTCGTCCATATAGAAAGAAGAAACAGTGACTCTTCTTGGGATATTGTTCCAATCGTATAACACATCTTGTTCATTGCGTCCCATGACAAAGGTACCACCTTCTATAAGGACTAGGCCTGGGCCTGTTTCCTGTTCAAGATAAGGGATGACTTGAAATCCGCCATTTCGGGGGTTATTGTATTCCCATCCGGTACCTCTTGACATTTCTTTTTCGCATGAGGATACAATAAATGCTAATGCAATAAAACAAAGGATTTGAAATTTAATTGATATGCTTTTCATGGTATAATAATTTTGTTTTATTTACGGTGTTTTTAATTAATATAACTAAAATGAGGGGCAGTTTATTGCTCTCACTTTAACTCTTTTTAATGGGCAAGGGAATTGATAAGAGAAAGAGATTTCGTGTGCGCCACCACTGGCATTACTTAACTTAGAAATAGTTACATCGTAGCTATAACCCACTTTTAAAATGCCTGTTTGTAAACCCACGAGTGCTATAACAGCATCTGAATTTTGAAAACTCTGGCGGTACCATATACCCCCAACAACAGGGTAACGGCTGAAATAAAGCCCGTAATTAAGTTGTTCAAAGTCTTGTTGTTTCATGAAGAGAATATTGGGTGACAATACAGGGTCTTCGAGTTCAGGTCTTGTTCCTCCTTTAAGATTAATAGTTCCTCCTATATGCCCTGTATATTTTCTGGGTAATTTGCTTACCCCATAGAATGCTGCATCTGGTTCTGTAAGGTGATGAACGGCTACTCCAAAATACACATTTTCTGAATATCCCAGAAAGCCGGTTGAGAAATCAATAGCCCCTTTTCTGGGGTCAGGTTTAATTTCTGAGGTATTCCATACAAAGCCATATTTAGGGTCTATCATATCTCCGAAAGTTAATTTGTCCCAATCAATGCGGTTTTGGAAGTAAGTGGCCTGAAAACCTGCTTTGATTGAAAAGTTTCTGCTAACATCTAACTTATAAGAATAAATGGCACTTATAATGTCTTTGGATAAAACACCCATCCCAGCTTTGTCGGTTGTAACTAATATGCCAATACCTCCGTTAATAGCGTCAATATGTTGGTCGTAGGATGCATTATAAGTAACATAATTACCAGAAATTGAAGGCCATTGATTTCTGTAATTGAGAATCATACGTGGACAAACTGCTGTTCCTGCAAATGCAGGATTAAGATATAAAGGATTTGCATAATATTGTGAAAAATGTGGATCCTGTGCATTAATAGTAATTTCTGAAATTAATAATAATGTCAGAAAACATAGATAAATCAGACGTTTAAGCATACTTTATGTTATTGTATAATTTATACTAAAAAAAGAATTGACTACAATATTACAAATAATTATTATACAAATATAAAAAAAAATAAAAAATGTTTTATATAGTCAAGTTTACTTTTTTATTTTACAAACTAAAGTTTATACAAAATTCTAAGGATAATGTTTCACAAATAATCATTTTTTTATATTTATTTGCCGTTTGGCTAAAAATTAATATTAATCTGCAAACGTCTCATAAAGCAAATTATTATTTGATATTTGCAGAACTACAAATTGATAAGCATTCTGAATCAAAGAATATTAATTATTTTTGCAACAAAATAAAGTTATTTATTTTCCGTTTGAAAAAAATATTATAATTTTTAACACTATTTATGAGATTTCTGTTCATCACATTCATTTTAATAAGTCTTAGTTTGTCTTCTTTTTCTCAGAATAAAGCCATAAGTGAAACTATTTCAATTACTTGGAGTGGTATTGAAACCATCCATTTACAGGAAGAAGTTTATAAATTTCTGGCGTTCGAGGATGCTGTTTATGATAATAAATACGGCTATATACCTGTTCTGTATAAAAAATACGCATTTCCATTTTCAGATGTGGCTATTACAACTGAAATAAGTAATGCAGTATATGAAGTTATGAATGAAGAAGAAACAGCAGTTCTTGAAAGTTCAGCTTTTTATTCAATAAAGAATGAAATATCTGTCGGGAGCAAACTTGTTATAGAGAGGAAACATCCATTTGTTGAAGTATTTGTTGTCCCATTCAGAAAAAACGAAAACACAGGTGCTTATGAAAAGTTGGTAAATTTTGAATTAAAAATATTTTTTGATTTTAATTGGGATAATGCAAACAAGAAAAGGACGTACAAATCCAGTTCTGTATTAGCTACAGGGAACATCTATAAAATGAGTGTCAGTACCAGTGGTATTCATAAAATAACCTACGAAGACTTACAAAGTATGGGTATTAATGTAAGCACTATAAATCCAAAACATATCCGGATTTACGGTAATGGCAAAGGCATGTTGCCAGAATCAAATGCGTCGTTCAGATATGATGATTTATTTGAAAATGCCATCTATGTAGAAGGAGAATCTGATGGTGTTTTTAACACTGGTGATTATATTTTATTTTATGCGATTTCACCTATTGAATGGGTTTACGACACTAATGAAAAGCGATTTGTACATAAAATACATACTTTTTCAGATGTGAATTGTTATTTTTTAACTACCGACCATGGTGAAGGCAAGCGCATTGTTACACAAACTACACTTACAGACATTCCCACACATACTGTTAATACTTTTGATGACTATCTGCATCATGAAACAGATCTTTTCAATTTAATTCATTCAGGTGCAGAGTGGTATGGTGAAGCATTTGATATACAGACAGAATATAGTTTCAGTTTTAATTTCCCTAATGTTGTTACTGGTTCAAAGATTCGGCTTAAAACAAATCTGGCTGCCCGTTCATTTTACGCCAGTTCGTTCAATGTAACAGCTAATGGCAATCCCCTAACAGTTTCTATAGCGGCTGTACCCACATCTTATACTTCTGATTATGCAAAAGCATCGGCAGATACTTTAAGTTATAATGCCACAGCTTCACAGATAAATCTTACAATTAAGTATAACAAACCCTCTAATAATTCATTGGGATGGCTTAATTTTATACAAATAAATGCCAAACGACACCTGAGTTTTACTTCACCTCAAATGCTTTTCAGAGATATTGCATCAGTTGGTGCAGGTAACATTACTGAATTTAAGATGGGAAATATTAGTACATCAGTAAAAGTTTGGGATGTAACGAATCCTTTTGAACCCAAAAATCAACAATTCAATATTGCAGGTAGTGAATTGAGATATATTGTAAATACTGATAGTTTGAAAGAATATATTGCTTATGATGGACAAGGTTTTTATGTGCCTCAATTTCTTGGAAAGATTGCAAATCAGGATTTACATGGCTTGTCATTTTATGATTTTATCATTGTAAGTCATCCCTCTTTTATTCAGGAAGCGCAAAGATTGGCTTTAGCACATTTTAATGCCAGTGGTATATCAAGTCTTGTTGTTACAACCGAACAGATATATAACGAATTTTCATCTGGTGTAAGGGATGCTACAGCAATACGTGACTTTGTAAAGATGTTTTACGATAGAGCTAACAATGCTTCTGAAATGCCAAAATACCTTCTGTTGTTCGGAGATGGTTCGTACGACAATAAAAACCGAACTGAAAACAATACAGCGTTTATTCCTACTTATCAATCAGCAAACTCATTACAACCTACTGCATCGTATGTAACTGATGATTTTTATGGTCTTCTGGATGCCATGGAAGGTCAAAATGCCGATGGGGCATTAGATATAGGCATAGGCAGATATCCAGTAAAAACCATTGACGAGGCAAAGAATGCTGTAAACAAATCAATACTATACCTGACAAAACAAAATATACTGGCAACGAACCAATCGGGGCAGTGTTCGAATTTTTCGGGAAGCATATCGAATTATGGCGATTGGCGTAATGTGGTTTGTTTTGTTGCCGATGATGAAGACGGTAACCTGCATATATCGCAGGCCGAATATCTGGCAGGCATGGTTGACACCACTGACAAAAGCTTTAATATTGATAAAATTTATTTTGATGCCTATCTGCAACAGACCAATGCAGGAGGTCAGAGATACCCCGAGGTGAACGATGCCCTTAATGCGAGAATTGAAAAAGGCGCTTTAATAATCAATTATACAGGTCATGGTGGTGAAGAAGGCCTGGCTCATGAGAGGGTGCTTACTGTTAGCATGATTAATAATTTTAAAAATAAGTACAACTTGCCCGTATTTGTTACTGCAACTTGCGAATTCAGTCGTTTTGACGACCCCAAGAGAACTTCGGCTGGAGAGCTGCTTTTTTTAAACCCTGAAGGAGGTGCAGTGGCTTTGTTTTCAACCACCCGCCTTGCATTTGCCAACACCAATTTTTCGTTAAATAAAAGCTTTTATACCTATGCTTTAGACAAAGTTAATAATGAATATCCTAGTTTAGGTGATCTAATGAAACTCTCAAAAAATAATATAGGGAACATAACTTCTGTGAGAAATTTTTTACTTCTTGGTGACCCAGCCCTTAAAATGGTATATCCAGAGTTTAATGTTGTTACCACAACAGTACCTGACACCATGAAAGCCATGTCCAAAGTTACCATAGAAGGATATGTTGCCGATAATAACGGCAATATAATAACTGATTTCAATGGCATTGTTTATCCAACTGTTTTTGACAAGCCATCACTTATAAACACACTTGCCAATGACCCTCAAAGTTCGGTTTTTACTTTTAAATTACAAAAAAATATCTTGTTTAAAGGAAAAGCAAGTGTAGTAAATGGCTATTTTACATTTGATTTTATCGTACCCAAGGACATCGCTTACACTTATGACCTTGGAAAAATCAGTTATTATGCAGAAGATGGGATAAGAGATGCCAAAGGATATTTCGATGGATTTATTATAGGTGGGTTTGATGAAAATTATATTCCAGATGATGCGGGACCAGTGATAAGTCTCTATATGAACGATGAGTCCTTTGTTTACGGGGGTATTACAGATGAAAACCCTATTCTGTTGGCCATCCTTACCGATTCAAGCGGTATCAATACAACAGGAAATGGTATTGGTCATGATATCGCAGCCGTTCTGGATGAAAATACTACCCATATAATTATATTAAATGATTATTATGAATCAGATTTAAACAGTTACCAAAAGGGGAAGGTTATATATCCGTTTTATAACTTA